>JAAYBY010000304.1 GCA_012729935.1 Clostridiaceae bacterium
GACGCCATCATCACCAACAACGTTGAACAGGCTATCGCTATCAGACAGCAGCTTGTGGAGTCGCAGGCATAACAGGAGGATTTATGCAGAAACTGAATTATCGGAAAACATTCCTGATTGGTTTCGGATTTTTTGCCAGCTCGTTGGCCTGGAGTCTTTACAACAGCTTTGTCCCGGTGCTGTTGAAAGAAAGATATCTCGAAAGCACAGCCCTGATCGGGTTCATCATGACCATCGACAATATTTTCGGAGTTGTTTTTCAGCCGCTGGTCGGACAACTAAGCGATCGGACACATACGCGAATCGGTAAGCGAATGCCGTATATCCTGTTTGGTATACCGGTCTGTGCTGCTGCGTTCTTCTTTATTCCCAGAACCGGCAGTCTGGCCGCCATGATGAGCGTCATCATCCTCTTCAATCTGGTTATGTCAATCTGGCGTTCGCCTGTCGTTTCACTCATGCCGGATCTGACGCCATCTGTCCATCGCAGCAAAGCCAACGGGATCATCAATCTGATGGGCGGTGTCGGCGGTATCATCGCTTTTCTGGTCGGCGGATACCTTGCCAAAGTCGGCGGTGACAATATGCCGTTTCTCATGGGTTCAATCGTGATGATTTTCGCCCTGCTGATGCTGCTGTTTTTTGTCAAAGAACCCGACAGCCGACGGCTTGCCCGCGCCTTCGATGCCCGTGAGCAGCTGATCAGCCAGCAGCCTGCCGAACCGGAGATCAAGAAAGAGACGTTCAAGCAGAGCCTTGGACTGCTGAACCGGTCACAAAAGCGCAGCCTTCTGGCTTTACTCACGGCAATTTTCTTCTGGTTTTGCGGCTACAATGCGGTGGAATCTTTTTTCACCCTGTATGCGACGGAGCAGTTGGGCGTTGGAAAAGGCGACGCTGCCATGATGCTTACGCTGTTCTCTCTGGCACTCGTTGTATTTGCGCTGCCTTCCGGCATTTTGGCCAGCCGGTACGGCCGGAAGCGACTGATCGTAATCGGGCTGATCGGTATGATTGCCGTCTTCACACCCATGCTGTTCATTGAAGAGCTGATGGTTTTACGTGTATTGTTGTTTGCGGGCGGTTTCTTCTGGGCGTGTGTCAATATCAATTCACTGCCGATGGTCGTTGAACTGGCAACGCGTGAGCGCATCGGCAGTTTTACCGGCTATTATTATTTCTTCTCATTCAGCGCGGCAATCCTGAGTCCTGTATTGTTTGGCTGGATCCGGGACTTGACAAAAACCTATTCGACTTTGTTCTTATACTCAATCATCTCTTTTGCCCTGGCGTTGATCTGTATGCTGATCGTCAGACACGGTGAAGCTGACCCGACAGCAGCGGCCCCGGACGATGAGCTGCTGCTGAGCAAAGAGCCGTCATGAGTGCGTGTCCATAAAATCCGGCTCGACGCTGACGTCATCGGTATCGAAATCCCAGTTGCCCATTGGATTTCTGAAGGTCTTGGCTTTGATGCCAAACGCATAACTGATGTGGCCTTCATGAAGGACATCTTCCGGGTCGCCGGCAGCAACCAGCTGACCGTGAACCATCAGGAACACCTGGTGGCAGTATTTGGCTGCTGCCCTGAGATCGTGCATCACGGTAATAACCAGCTTCCCGTCATCAGCCAACTGTCTTAGGATCCGGAACGTCTTATTGGCATGCCGGATGTCCAGACTCGATGTCGGTTCGTCGAGCAGAACCATGGGCGTATCCTGTGAGAGCACCCGCGCAAACATAACCCGCTGACGCTCACCGCCGGACAGTGCCGTTACGCGCTTGTCTGCATCGGCCAGGCAGCCTGCCAGCGTCATACAGTGGTCAGCAAGTCGATAGTCCTTATCCGAATAAGCGGACAACGCACCCAGGTAGGGGTGCCGACCCATCATGACCACGTCTCTGACTGAAAAATCAAACGGCATGACCGTGTCCTGATGCATATAGGAACAGAGCCGGGCATAGGTCCCGGCATGGAACTGGTGGACAGACTGGCCGTTGTACAGGACGTGTCCTTCTGCCGGTTTAATCAGGCCACCCAGCAGCCGCAGCAAGGTTGTCTTGCCGGCACCGTTAGGACCAACGATGCCAATCAGGGAGCCGTTGTCCGCGGAAAAGCTCACTGAATCTAGAATTTTCTGTCCTGTTTTAACAACATAGCCCAGTTTATGGCTGTCGATACGAACCGTTTGAACCGGTTGATTCGTCAATTCTGATGGGGAGGTCACAATAAACCACCTCCTTTTCGAGCAGAACGAAACAGCAGATAGAGAAAGTAGGGAGCACCGATCAATGCGGTAACAATGCCGACCGATAACTCAGCACCGGTCGGCCAGGCGATCAGTCGTGTCAGAAGATCGCAGAACAGCAGAAATACAGCTCCGGCAAAAGCGCTGGCAATCGACAGGATCCGATGTGACGGTCCGACGATCAGCCGCATGATATGCGGTATGATCAATCCCACAAATCCGATCGGTCCGGTAACGGCGACAATCGAACCGGTACAGACGGAAGCCAGAATAATCATGGCCAGCCGGGTTGTATTCGGTGATACGCCAAGTGCTTTGGCTTCTTCATCGCCAAGCAGCAGTATATCGAGATCCCGCGCCTTTATGAAGATAACAGTCAGCGCTATCAGGACAGGAGCCAGCATAGCCAGCACATGTTCCCAACGCCTGTTTGCCAGACCGCCCATCGTCCAGAAAATATAGCTTGATACTTGATACTCGTTTGACATCATCAATGTCAGCGATGTCAGCGCACTGAACAGGGCACTGATCGCCAGACCGCTCATGATCAGGGTCACCGCTTTGGATTGATGACCGGCAGAAAACGCGACGCCGATAATCAGGCTGACAGCAAGCATTGCTCCGGTAAAAGCGAATATCGGTAACGTGAAAAATGAGGAAAGGCCGCCGGCAATCGCTAAAAGCGCGCCGAAACTGGCTCCGGCAGAAACCCCCAGAATGCCTGGTTCCGCGAGTGGATTGCGAAATATCCCCTGCATGACTGTTCCCGAAACGGCAAGTCCGGCTCCGGCCAGAACAGCTGCGATCACGCGCGGCATTCGAATCAAAAGCACAATTGTCCGATCAGCCGCATCTGGTTCCGATACTGCAAAACCGATCCGATCCGCCACCACCTGGATAATGGTTGCCGGTTTAATGTGAACGGAGCCGAGCGCGACTGCAATGACTATGGAAACCAGCAGCAAGCTGCCTCCGGACAAGATAAGCCTCAACCATGAATGATGACCATTGGAATGTAGTGCTGGCAATTGATCTGCTGTCTGCCTGGAAATCCGGCGATCATATTTCATTGCAGATCTCCCGTCTAGTCGCCATCTGAAAAATACGACGGATACGCAAATCGGGCAAGCTCTTCTGCCGCGAAAACCATATAATGCGAGGTTGAGCCACGATACGTTTCGGTCAGCGCTACAATCCGATCTGACTGGACGGCGGGAAGCGTTTGAATCAACGGATCATTTTTTATCGACTCAATAATCGCGGCACCGTTATCTTCAATGGCTTTAAAATCGGATCCGAATGTGAATGATGGGACTACCAGTACATCTGGTTTCCACTCGCCGACTACTTTCTCTTTGCTGATGGCTGAATATGTCTTGACATCGCAGACATTGATCAAACCTGCCGCCGTTGCGATCGCTTCAAACGGCGACTCAGAACCGTAGGCAGCCAGCATTCCGGCACTGCTTCCGGAAGCATCATAGTAATCTTCATAGAACAGTGTTGTCAGCTTCTCGCTTTCGGGCAAATCGGCCAGCTTAGACTGAATGTCTGCCAGCGTCTGATCAACCGTCTGGATTAGCGCGTCGCCTTGATCACGTTCACCCACCGCGATTGAGATTGTTGTCAGAGCCTCTTTGATGCTGTCGTAGTCAACCGGCGATGCAAGCTGGAGAACAACAATTCCGGCATCAGTCAAGGTGCGTGTCAGCGATCCGTCTGCATCGGAAAACGTATCGATCAGCACCAGGTCAGGCTGAACAGCAACAATACCTTCTGGATCCTGAGTGTTAACACGGGCGGCAACTTTCGATGCTTTTTCGGCGGCAGCTGACAAAACCGGATCATCACCCCAGGCTGACAGCGCTTTAATCCGGTCACTTTCGACCAGGTCAAGCAGCATCTCGCCGATCCACACACTGGTTGCGACAATCGCCTGAGGCTTATCAGAGATTACAACAGACTCACCCGAAGCGTTGTTAACCGTGACAGGATAGTCCGTGGTCTGAGTGTTTACGGTCGGTTCCGTTCCGGATGACTGGCAGGCACCACCGGCCAGAAGGATTATAAGCGTTATCACACACAAGATTGCAAGTCTGCCGACTGCTTTATTTTCTAAAAGCATTGTTTCCTCCATTTTATCGATCTCTATTGATTACACATTGGGCTTCTTCTTTAATCAGTTTATGCTGATCAATAAGAATAACAAGAAAACGTCTTGCCTTTTTTTGTACAAATTTATGCTTCGCGAATCGTATCAGTTATTAAATGCAAAAAAAAACAATTCCGGGGCACCATTCCCGGAATTGTCCTCGTTTGGAGGAGAAAAGTATGAAAGAAGGAGGTTAGCAATTCCTGTTTTGCTATAGGTTAACTATATCAGACGACTTTTAAAAAAAATCAAATTAAATATGAATAAATGTGAACAAGGTAAGAATAAAGAAATAACGGCTGTCGATTGATCGACAGCCGCCTGGTTCATCTAGTTTCGCTATTCTATGTTGTTTATCATTTTCGAATTGCCCAGAGCAGCTGCAGATACCTGTTGATCCGCAACGCTGATTCAGGTGTTCAGGGCAGAAGTGTAATAGCCTTGCCGACGGCCAGGTCTGTCTCACTCTTCGGCTGATTGATCAGAAATCCGCCGTCCGGTGTCACCAGTTTAAGCTTCACCGATCCGTAGACCGTCTGAAAATCGTCTGTATCCATCGACAGGATCGACGCACGTTTTTCACAGAGCCGTTTAAAGAAATCAATGACCTCTTCTTCCGTGAGTGTTTCTTCGGTTGCAATCATGATGTAATCATTTTTCACATGCCAGATTGATATATCCCGGTCAGGTGTCAGGGGAAATTCAGCAATCCCGGGTATTGCCGTCGTTAATTCAGCGCGAACCGAATCGCGGTTCATCAGGATTGGAACTGTGATGCCGACAGCCAGAAGGACAACAACCAGAAACCCGATGAGCATCTTGATTTTTGTTTTCCCCGGAATCCGGATATCCGGCATCTGCTGAGGTTCCTTCATCTCATACACAGGAGGCGGCGGTGGTTTTGGCTTGGATGGCTGAGGTTGCTGCTTTCTCGCACGAGC
>JAAYBY010000041.1 GCA_012729935.1 Clostridiaceae bacterium
ATAATAGGAACAGAAGAGGATGGAAAATATGAGACGAAGATACATAATGATCACGATAGAGGAGCCACAAACATGAGAATCATCGATTTGACGCACACCATCAACCCGGAAATTCCTTTGTTTCCCGGTACAGATGCCCCGGCGTTTTCTTCGATTGCCACGCAGGAAAGCAATGGTTTCAGTGAAACGCGCATGATCCTGACGTCCCATACGGGAACGCACATGGATGCGCCCTCTCATATATTAACGGATGGCCTGTCACTGGATCAGTTTCCGGTGTCTCAATTCATCGGATCAGCTGTCGTTGTCGACTGCTCCGATGTAAAAGATGGTCGATCCATATCGATGGATTATGTGATGAAACAGTCTCCACAGATTGAGGAAGCCGAATTCGTCTTGTTTCGCACCGGTTGGGAGCAGCTGTGGCATACAAAAGATTATCTGGGGCATTATCCGATTCTCGATGATTCAGTGGTTTCTTATCTGATTAAGAGACCGATCAAGGGAATCGGCTTAGATACAATGAGTCCAGATGCGCTGACCGATTCAGCATTAAAGCATCACAAAGCGCTTCTCGGAAACAACTGTGTGATCATCGAGAATCTGACAAACTTATCATTGCTTGGCAGTGGCTTGTTCACGTTTATTGCCTTGCCTTTGAAATACAACTGTTCTGATGGTTCTCCGGTGCGTGCCGTTGCATGCTTACCGGATGATGACTGATTAACAAGATGATTGATGAACGATAGGCGACCTTGCATTTCCAGTATCAAAACGATTACAATCTGAGGCAATTACACTGGCTGTGGCCGGGCTGGAGGCATTGACAGAATGCAGACGTTTCTTGCTTTACTGCCGATCCTGATCGCACTGGGTTTGATGATTGTGATCAAAATGCCAGCGTCAAAAGCGCTGTTCATTTCGTTTCTGAGTGTTGTGGTGATTGCTATTTTCTATTGGCAAATGCCGCCTGTTGCCTTTTCAGCATTCAGTCTGCTGGGCATACTGAAATCACTGGACATTCTCCTGATTATTTTTGGTGCGATTTTTTTACTGAATGTGCTTAAGAGAACCAATCTGCTTCCGGTGATCAATAAGGGATTTGCCAGCATTTCACCGGATCGCAGAATTCAGGCGATACTCATTGCCTGGCTGTTCAGTGCGTTTATGGAGGGGGCGGCCGGGTTTGGCACGCCCGCTGCGCTTGCGGCTCCGCTTCTACTGACGCTTGGCTTTCCCCCTTTGGCAGCATGTACCCTGGCATTAATCGGCAACACGACGCCTGTTCCATTTGCGGCCGTCGGAACACCAACACTCACAACGCTGACGACTTTGGTCAATGATATCAGCAGCCTCGGTTTCGCACAGGATGTTTTTGCTCGGGACCTTACGACGATGATCGCTCAAATTATGGGAGCTGGCGGGATTTTGATTCCATCGTTCATCACCTTTGTCTTAACGGTTGTCTTTGGCAAGAGCCGCCGACTCAAATCTTTTTTAGAATTTGTACCGTTTTCCTTGTTTTCCGGACTGGCGTTCGTCGCACCCTATTATCTGCTTGCCCGGTATCTGGGTCCTGAATTTCCGTCCATTATCGGGTCACTGATCGCCTTAATACTGGTTATCACAGCAGTCAGATTGAAATTTCTGGTGCCACGGCATATCTATCGATTGAACGATGAACGATCCGAATCCGAGCCGGAGGGACCGGGGTTAGCGGAAGCGCCGACAGGTCAATTACAACCGCGTCTGCTAATGGCATGGGCTCCCTACATAGCGATTGCACTCTATTTGCTGATCAGTCGTCTGCCGTTTCTCGGTATAAAAGAATGGATCAAAACAATCGCCATCGACATACCGGACGTGCTTCAAGTACCACAGGCTGATTTTCGGTTTGAGTTTATTTACAACGCTGGTATCCTGCCCTTTATTCTGGTTGCTGTATTGACAGGTATCGCGAGACGACTGACCGGAAAAGAGATTTTAACCGTTATGCAGTCGACGGCCAAGCAGATCCGGAACAATGCAATCGCGCTTTTTTCCGCGGTAGCGCTCGTTCATGTCATGATGTATTCAAACATCAATGACGCTGGCTATCCAAGCATGCTGACCCAGATCGCCAATCAGCTGGCAGATAAGACAGGACAAGCGTTTCCTTTGATTTCGCCATTTATCGGGATGCTGGGATCATTTGTTTCAGGTTCTTGTACGGTTTCATCAATTATGTTCAGCTCATTGCAGTTTCAAACGGCAGTTCTTCTTGATTTTTCGCCGATTGTCATCGTAGCCCTTCAGGTCTCGGGCGGAGCGATCGGCAGCATGTTCAGTATCAACAGCGTCATCGCGGTATCTTCCACGACAGAAATGACGGGTCAAGAGGGCAGGATCATTGCCAGAAACCTCCTGCCAGCCATTCTCTATGCCTTGATCACAGTTGTCGTGGGCTTCCTGGCGCTCTGATTATGTTTTAATTTCTCTTTCCGTAACCTGTGCGACTACTTACTAATTACAACCATGTTATGATTAGTAACATAATAATACTACAACAATGTAGCAAACAGGAAATCGGAGGTGAGACGATGACTGATCAAACACAAAAGCCGATCTGTCCGAAAATGGAACAAACATTCAACCTCATCGGCAAACGCTGGACAGGGTTGATTATCAGGACGCTGATGGGCGGTTCCAGACGGTTTGCTGATCTGGAGTCGATCATACCCCATCTCAGCGGCAGAATGTTGTCCGAGCGTCTCAAAGAACTTGACCGAGCAGGCATTGTCGTTCGCTCAGTATACAGCGAGACACCTGTACGCATTGAATATACATTAAGCAAAAAAGGCATAGAACTGGCCCATGCGCTCGACAGCGTGCAGCAGTGGGCAGAAAAATGGATATAATACTAGGAGGAACGAACCATGAAAAACACCAACGTCGCAGTTATTTTTTATAGTGCAACCGGTATCAATACGCAACTGGCCCAGTGGGCAAAAGAAGCAGCAGAGGAGACAGGCGCATCCGTCAGACTTCTGAGAATCACTGAAACAGCACCTGACAATGCGATTGATTCCAATCCAGCCTGGCGGGCGAACTATGACCAGATTAAATCGATACCTGAGGCAAAGTCGCAGGATCTTGACTGGGCTGATGTTATACTGTTCAGCGTTCCAACGCGATTTGGCGTGATGGCAGCGCAGGCCAAACAGTTTTTGGATCTGCAGGGCGGTCTCTGGGCGCAAGGCAAATTGGCAAACAAGGTTGTGAGCGCGATGAGTTCAGCTCAGAATCCACATGGTGGTCAGGAAGCGACTTTGCTGTCTCTCTACACCGTCATGATGCACTGGGGTGCCATCATTGTACCGCCCGGCTATACGGATGATTCGATCTTCGAGGCAGGTGGCAATCCCTACGGGACATCTGTCTCCCAGGGAGAAGACGGCAAACCTGTTGAAAACGTCAAAGAATCAGTCAAACATCAGGCAAGACGGACTATTGAGGTAGCGTCCTGGATCAAAAACGGCAGAA
>JAAYBY010000003.1 GCA_012729935.1 Clostridiaceae bacterium
CGTGAAAGGGCGATGTCTTGACCGCTTGACCAACGGGCCATATGGTAGCGGCGGTCGGATTTGAACCAACGACACTTCGGGTATGAACCGAATGCTCTTGCCAACTGAGCTACGCCGCCGCGCTATTAGTGCTTCAATGCTCAAGGTGCCCCATGATTCTACCAGTTGACAGACTGCTTTGTCAAGGATTATTCGCGAAAGTTTTTCAGCCGATCTATGAATAATTTTGTGATATATCTATCAACAATCAAACAGGGGATCAACTCTATTATGACCTGTTTTAACACTTCGTCAGTTATTGATACATTATAGTATGTCAGGGTGTACGATTAATATATCAATACACCCTGACATCAGTTCAGTTAACGGACAATCTGTGATCCTGTTTCGGTTTGAGTGACTGTTCCGTCAGTTTCACACCTTATTTGATTTCGACTTCTGCTCCGGCATCCGTCAGTTTTTTGGCGATGCTGTCTGCATCCTCTTTGCTGATATTTTCTTTGACCGGCTTCGGTGCACTGTCAACGAGTTCTTTGGCTTCTTTGAGTCCCAGACCTGTCAGTTCACGGACAGCCTTGATGACAGGAATCTTGCTCGCTCCAGGAGCTTTAAGAACGACTGTGAATTCTGTCTGTTCTTCAGCAGGTGCCTCAGCGGCAGCGCCGGCAGCCGGTGCAGCAGCCATAGCAGCAGCCGATACGCCGAACTCTTCTTCAAGTGCTTTAACCAGCTCGGACAACTCGATTACTGATAATGCTTTGACTTCTTCAATTAAGTTACTTACTTTTTCACTAGCCATGTTAATACCCTCCATCAGTTGGAATTATAATGTTGCTTCTGCAGTTGCGGCAACTTCGGCTGTTTCTTCGCCGGTCGCACCGCCTTCTTTTTTCTCTTTGATTGCGTTCAGGACAATTGCCAGACTTGTAATTGGATATAACAATCCAAATACCAGCTGACCATACAGGACTTCAGGCTCTGGGATGGTGGCAAGCCGGTTAATGTCTTCAAGTGTTGCCACACGGCCTTCAATGACACCACCTTTGATCTGAAAACGATCGAATTTCTTCTCGAAATTTTTCAACACTCTGGATGGTGCAATGATTTCATCTTTACTATAGGCAACCGCGGTCGGTCCCTGCAGGATATCCTCGAGTCCCTCTAATCCAGCCTTTTCAAGCGCTCTAGATGACAGGGAATTCTTGATTACCTGATAAGTCACGCCGGCCTTACGAATAGCCGTACGCATTTCGGTATCCTCTGCGACGGTTAGACCACGGTAATCGGCAAAAACAATTGACTGAGCCTGACTAAACTCGTCAGCCAGATTTTCAACAATTTTTTGCTTTGCTTCCAGTACCTTTTTGCTGGGCATATAATCCCTCCTTTTCTTTAAATAAACCCCCCACGCCTGTCGACGTGAGGGGCAGAAAACACTTTTTCCGGTTTCCCGGACTGTTCTGCGGCCTCGGCAGGACGGCTAACGTTTATTCCCTTGCGGAATCCTGCGGTCTTGGGCAAGCTTGGATAGTCTAACGACTTTATTCAATTCTGTCAAGTATCAAACCATCTTGCTGGCGTTGACCTTGATACCCGGTCCCATTGTAGAGGTCAGTGTGACGCTCTTTAGATACTGGCCTTTTGCAGCAGATGGTTTGGCCTTAATAATCGCGCTCATCAACACCTTGAAGTTCTCATAAAGCTTTTCCTGTCCAAAGGAGGCTTTTCCGATGATGCAGTGAATGATGTTTGTCTTGTCCAGCCTATACTCAATCTTACCGGCTTTAATTTCTTCGATCGCCTTTGTAAGATCCATTGTGACTGTACCGGACTTCGGGTTCGGCATCAGTCCTTTTGGCCCGAGTACACGACCCAGTCGACCGACAACACCCATCATATCCGGTGTTGCAACGATAACATCGAAATCAAACCAGTTCTCTTTCTGGATTTTCTCAACCAGATCCTCAGCCCCGACAAAATCAGCCCCGGCAGCCGTTGCCTCGTCTGCCTTGGGTCCTTTTGCAAAAACAAGGACACGTTTGGTACGGCCTGTTCCGTGCGGCAGTACAACTGCGCCGCGGACCTGCTGGTCTGCATGACGCGAATCAACGCCCAGTCGGATATGCAATTCAACAGATTCGTCGAACTTTGCCTTTGAGACCTTTTGAACGAGCTCAATCGCCTCGGCCGGGTCATATTGAACAGTCCGGTCAATCAGCTTGGCAAGGTCCTGATATCTTTTACCTCGTTTCATATGCTTTCGCTCCTTCCGGCTCCTCAGTCGTCAACAACGACGATGCCCATGCTTCGTGCGGTTCCTGCGACCATGCGGGCGCAAGATTCGATGTCCGACGCATTCGTGTCGACCATTTTAATCTGGGCGATTTTCAGAACCTCAGAACGAGAAATTTTTGCGACTTTCTCTCGATTGGGTCTCCCGGATGCGTTTTCAATGTTACATGCCTTTTTCAGAAGCACCGGTACCGGAGGAGTTTTAGTAATGAAAGAGTAGGATCGATCTGCGTAGATCGTGATAACGACTGGAATAATCAGTCCGACATCCTTAGCTGTTCTCTCATTAAATTCCTTGACAAACATAGCGATGTTAACACCATGCTGACCAAGGGCTGGTCCTACCGGCGGCGCTGGCGTAGCTTTGCCTGCGGGAATCTGAAGTTTGACATAACCCGTGACTTTCTTTGCCATATACGGCCACCTCCCATTAATAATGAATCGTTCTATCTGCAATTCGTCCGCACAGGTGCTGACGAATAACATTCAATTTAATAACTGCTGCAATGTATCTTAGACAGATGCTGTCTGCTGATCAAATGCGCAGAATCTGGGTCAATTCCAGCTCGACTGGTGTTTCACGGCCAAACATGGAAACCAGAACACGAACTTTTTTCTTGTCCAAATTAATCTCTTCAACCGTTCCGATGAAACTTTCAAGCGGCCCGTTGATCACTTTGACGGAATCACCGATACCATAATCGACAACCGGTTCCCAGGCTGATTCCAAGCCCATCAGCATCAGCTCTTCTTCTGTTAAAGGTGTTGGTTTAGAGCTGGATGGTCCAACAAAGCCCGTCACGCCGCGCGTATTCCGGACAATGTACCAGATTTCATCGGTTAGTACCATCTTGACCAGAACGTATCCCGGATAGATTTTTCGCTGTGTGACCTTTTTCTTTCCGTCTTTAATTTCAACCTGCTCCTCCATCGGAACAGATACTTCCTGTATGTAATCCTGTATGCCTCGATTTTCGACGATTCGCTCCAGGGTAACCTTAACTTTGTTTTCATACCCGGAATAGGTATGAACAACATACCACTTGGCTTCCATGGAGGTTTCTTCGACCATAGCTGATTATCTCCTTTGTCCAGGCGTAGAGCCCATCTGTCAGCAGAACACCGGCAACTTGCCGGCAGTGTTAATCTGCTGTTGTTTCAGATGATTCCGCCAGGGTTGTCGTTGCATCTGTTGGTGCAACGGTTGTTTGAGTTGTTGTATTTGTCGTTGGCGTCTGGGAATAAAATCCGACGCTGTTGAGAATACCGCCTAAAACAGAATCAATAATAAACAGAGCGATCCCGATTATCAGACAAATAGCCAAAACGGTAGCCGTACTTTGGATCAACTTCTTCCGATCAGGCCAGACGACACGTTTCATCTCTGCCTTCAGGTTACTCGCAAATGTTTTGAGTTTTTTGCCGGTCTTGACAAAAAAAGCAATGATCTTTTGCAAGAAATTCTTTCTGGCAGGTGCTTTCTTAATGATCCGGCTTTCTTGATTCTTCTTCTGAGCCATCTTCACACATCCTTATTCGCACACGACTGAATTATTTGGTTTCACGGTGCTCCGTATGCTTGCGGCAAAATCTGCAATACTTCTTCATCTCCATACGGTCAGGAGAATTCTTTTTATTTTTCTTCGTGTCATAGTTACGCTGTTTGCACACTGTGCAGGAAAGCGTAATTCTATCACGAACACCTGCTTTCGCCATTTTGATCGTCACCTCCGCGTGATCGGTTTAGAGTCTTCACATAAAAAAAGAGCCTTTTTGGACAAGCAAACGAATAATATCACAGGCGCATTCATTTGTCAAACAAATCCACCTCAAAAGCTGCTGAAATAATGTACGTGTCCCGGGTGCCGTCCTCTCTTCGACACAATGTTTATAACGGCTGCTATAAGATAGGAGCGACCCTGTCATCGCCGCTTGCGCAGCTCCTGTTCAATCTGATCAAACGTGACATTCTGTTCAACGAGCAATACACACAGATGATAGAGGAGATCTGCTGTTTCATAAACGACCTCGTCCTGGTGCGCATTTTTCGCCGCGATAATCACTTCTGCTGATTCTTCGCCTATTTTTTTGCAAATCTTATCGATCCCCTTATCCAGCAGATAGTTGGTGTAGGAACCTTCCTTCGGATGATCCCGGCGATCACAGACAACCGCATACAGCTCATCCAGCATATTCCCAATTTGACTCATTTCATGACCTCGCTTTCAATGACAGCAACTCAACATGTGAACAGCATTTCGGTGTACTCTGATTATAACTGAAAACGTTGTTCATTGTTACTCCTGCAGCAATTCTCCAAGCGTTCTGAAGAAACAGGATCGGGCACCTGTGTGACAGGCCGGTCCCAGCTGCAGGACGTCAGCCAGCAGGCAGTCCAGATCGCAGTCGATCTGTAAATTTCTCACCTGCTGGAAGTGGCCGGATGTCTCGCCTTTCAGCCACAATTTCTTTCGACTGCGGCTGTAATAATGCATCAGGCCGCTGTTCAGCGTCTCTCGAAAAGCAGCTTCATCCATAAAAGCCTGCATCAGTATTTCTTTGTTTTCCTCATCCCGCGTGATCACCGTCAGCAGTCCCTGATCGTTTTTCTTCAATTGGTGCCATAACTTATCTACCTGCTCCCTCAGCGGACTATCCTGCAGGAAAGACGGTTTAAAGAGTTTACCACTGTCCTCTGAGTTCGGATCAAATCGAACGGGGACGCCGCGCAGTGCCAGATACCGCTTCAATTGCGGAATTGTTATTTCGCCGAAGTGGAACAAACTGGCTGCCAGAACGGCTTCTGAACCACCTGTTGTCAGCGCATCAAAAAAGTCTGACAGCTGTCCGGCACCTCCCGAAGCAATAACCGGAATTGAAACAGCATCAGCGATGGTTCGGGTAATCTCCAGATCATATCCCTGTCGTGTGCCATCCCGATCCATACTGGTCAATAAGATTTCGCCAGCGCCAAGAGATTCGACCTGCTTTGCCCAGGCGACTGCCTCGAGTCCAGTCGGTCGGGTGCCTCCGGCGATCACAACCTCAAAAATGCCGTCGGCATTCCTGCGAACATCAATCGCCACAACCACACACTGGCTGCCAAAACGCTCTGCAGCCTGTTGAATCAGCTGTGGATTGAGAACAGCTGCCGAATTCAGCGAAATTTTATCAGCTCCAGCCTGCAGAATTTCGCGAATATCTTCGAGAGATCGTATGCCGCCGCCGACTGTAAAGGGAATAAACACCTGTTCCGCCACTTTACGAACGATGTCAATCAGAATACCGCGATCCTCCAGGGTCGCCGAAATATCGAGGAATGCCAGTTCATCAGCACCTGCTTCGTTATAAGCACGTGCAGACTCCACTGGATCCCCTGCATCGCGAATATCAACAAAATGCACGCCTTTAACAACACGTCCGCCGCGGACATCCAGACAGGGAATTATTCTTTTTGCCAACATTTTTCCAGCACAACCTTTCCTTCATAAATTGCTTTTCCGACAATCACACCGGCAGCACCTGTCTGGCGAACCGACTCAATATCCTGATGTGAGCCGATCCCGCCGGATGCAACCACGTTGACGATTCCAAGTTCAACAAGCTGGCGTATCATCTCCAGCGGCGGTCCCTGCAGGGTTCCGTCGCGGCTGATATCAGTATAGATAATGTGTTGGGCACCTGCCTCGGCCATCGTCTCAACAAAAGATAAAACAGGCAATCCGCTTTCGGTGGTCCAGCCATCGACGCATACGCGATCATCCCGGGCATCAACACCAATTGCGATGCGATCGGCAAACCGATCCAATGCCTGACGCGTCATTTTTCGATCACGAACGGCAGCCGTGCCGAGAACGAGCCGATCCAGATGATCTGTCTGCAGCAAATCTTCGATGGTTGTCATATCACGTATACCGCCACCTGTCTGGACACGCATACCGGTCCTTTCTTTGATAGCGGCAATGGTCTTTCTATGGGTTGATCGCCCGCTTTTTGCAGCGTTCAGATCGACTACATGAATCCATTGAGCACCAGCTTCTTGAAAGGATTCGGCCACGGCCAGCGGATCCTCATTGTATACTGTTACCTGATTGTAGCGGCCCTGCAGCAGGCGCACGCACCGTCCGTCAAGCAGATCGATCGCGGGGTAAATAATCATGCTCTGTGTCTGAGGTTCTTCCATTCTTTCATAACTCCTGTTTATTATCCGGTTGTCAGCCACTTTTGCAGTAATCCCAGGCCTGCCGCTCCACTTTTCTCCGGATGAAATTGAGTCAGCAGGATCGAACCGTTTTGAATAGCGGCTGTGAAAGAACGGCCATGTGTGGCGCGTGCCGCGACCAGTTCCTGATCTCCAGGTTCGACAAAATATGAGTGAACAAAATAAAAATACGCTTTTTCGGGAATCAGAGTGAGTCGTGAATCATCAATTTGGTTCCAGCCCATGTGCGGTATTTTAAGTTTTCCGGAATCTGAAAATCGACGAACAATGCCTGGTAAAAGGCCTAATCCACCCGTTTGCCCTTCTTCGCTTCTTTCAAATACAAGCTGCATCCCGAGGCAGATGCCAAGAAACGGCCGCTCTTTCGCAAAAAAAGCTGCCAGCGCTTCATCGAGACCTTTCTCGCGAAGTTTCTGCATGGCGTAGGACATGGCACCGACACCAGGCAGAATCAGCCGATCTGACTGCAGGACCTGCTTTGGATCACTGGTAATTTGTGCCGGTTGTCCCAAGAACTCAAGTGCTTTGACGACACTGCCCAGATTTCCCATATCATAGTCAACAACACTGATCATCCAAGTGATTTCCCGGTCAGACGCTCATACGCTTCCAGATATTTGGCAGCAGTCGCCTGAATCACAGATTCCGGCAATGCAGGCGGAGGCGGGTTTTTATCCCAGTCTAACGTTTCCAGCCACTCCCGGAGATACTGTTTGTCAAAACTTTTCTGGCTGCGTCCAGGTTGATAATCGTCCAATTCCCAGAAACGTGATGAATCCGGCGTGAACATCTCATCAGCAACAATCAGCTGACCATTGGAAAGACCAAACTCGAATTTTGTATCCGCAAGAATGATACCTTTGCTTTCAGCGTAGGCAGCGGCATCCCGATAGAGCTGCAGACTGACCGATCGCAGCTGTTCAGCCAGATCGCTGCCGATGATTGAGACAAGCTGGTCGAATGAGATATTCTCATCATGTCCTGAGTCAGCTTTTGTGGATGGTGTAAAAATTGGTTCCGGCAGTCGGTCTGCCTGCCGAAGTCCCGCAGGCATGGGTATGCAGGATATAGACTGGATCGCCCGGTATTCCTTGAGGGCTGATCCTTCCAGATAGCCGCGAACAATACATTCAACCGGAAGCATATCAATTTTCCGGACCAGCATGGACCGGCCTGCCAGTTCATCGGCATATCGATCCAGACCGTCCGGATACGTCAGCGGATCAGTCGAAATCATGTGATTGTCGATGATGGACCGGGTCTTCTCAAACCAGAAAGCAGCAATGCTGTTCAGAACAATTCCTTTCTGTGGTATGAGTTCATTAAAGACCACATCAAAAGCAGAAACTCGATCAGTGACAACAATCAACAATGACTGTCCCAGATCAAACAGATCCCTGACTTTACCGCGGGCAAGCAATGGCTTGTCGATGAAATCAGTTTCACGTACCAAATTCGTCATATAAACCTCCGTTATAGCAATCCTTTTGTAGATGGTATTTGGTTGGGTGCCTGGCTGTTAATCGCGCAGGCCTGGGCCAGACTACGTGCAAACGATTTGAAGAGCGCTTCAATGATGTGGTGGTCGTTCTGGCCTGTCACGCATGAAAGATGCAACGTCAGACCAGCGTTGACTGCCAGCGCCCTGAAGAATTCACCTGTCATCTGCGTTGAAAATCCGCCGACTTTTTCTGCTGAAAAACGGGCATTGAATGAGAGCCACGGCCGTCCGGAGATATCTACAGCTGATGACGCCAGCGCTTCATCCATCGGGATCACTGCATGGCCAAAACGGCTGATTCCTCTCTTTTCGCCCAGCGCATCTTTGAGAGCCTGCCCGAGAACGATACCGACATCTTCCACTGTATGGTGATCATCAACGTTCAGATCTCCCCTGACTGATACAGATAAATCCAATCCTCCATGTCTGGCCAGTAAAGTCAGCATGTGATCGAGAAAACCGATTCCTGTCGCAACTTCAGCTTGACCACTGCCATCCAGAAAAAGCTGAATGGTGATGTCTGTTTCGCTGGTCTGCCGATGAATTTTTGACTGCCTCATGTCATTTCCTCCTGTCTGGATGAAACAATTCGATTATATCAGCA
>JAAYBY010000305.1 GCA_012729935.1 Clostridiaceae bacterium
GATGAAGATGAATGCGGGTATCGGGCCGATGACCAGCCGGATGGTCAGGATCGTGGCCGGCGATTGGTCTGCCAGGTTTGGCACGAAATTTGAAAGACTCAGGAAAGCGCCAGCCAGAGCTGCGGCCAGAGCGACGCCAAGTTTGGAGAAAAATGTCCACATGCCATAATAGGCGCCTTCTTTGCGATTTTTCGACTGGATCGCATCGACTTCCACGACGTCGGGCAACATGGCAAAGGGTGGTACATAACCAAAGCCGATGCCGACGCCTGCGAAAACCATAACAACGAGCGTGAAGGTCATGCCCAGGGTATGGCCAAAGGCGAAAATGGCCAGACAACTGATCGCCAGAATGGCCAGCGCCAGCTGGTAAGTTCGCTTTTTGCCCAGTCGTTTCGCGACGAGAACCGAAATCGGCACGCAAATCATCGCGACACCAAGCAGGAGCAGCATGGCGATCGTCGTCATGGCTTCATTCTTGTAGAGGTATTTAAAATAATAGACGAGCATGGTCTGGACAAAGGTGATACCTGTCAGGTTAAAGGTGTAGACGACTGCCAGGCGCATATAGGTTTTGTTTTTAAAAACCGCCAGAAACGTTGAAAAAAACTTTTGCGTCGGCCGTGGCGTATGAAGGTGATCGGGCTCGCGGACGGTGAAGAAGGTCGTCAGGATTGTGATCGCCATGATAGCGCCAAACAGCAGGCCAACCCACGAATATCCGGTGCGCGGATTGTCTGCCAGGCCGATAATCGGCAGGACAACGGCCGCGCCGAGAATGGTGCCAATGACAGCGAAGCTGAAGCGGAAACCATTGAGGGACGTTCGTTCCTTGAAATTCTTGGTCAGTTCAGGCGTTAGCGAACCATAAGGTATATTGACAATGGTATAGGCTGTGTTGAGCAGGCAAAGCGCGAGTGTTGCCCAGATAAATCCGAGTGTCCGGGAATTGCTGAAGTCAGGTGCTGAGAAAAAGTACCACATGGTCAGCAGCAGCGGGATCGATCCGAAGAGAAAGTAGGGGCGGCGGCGTCCCCATCGGGATCGTGTCCGGTCCGAGATGAAGCCCATCATCGGGTCGGTGAAGGCATCCCAGAATTTGCCGATTAGAATGGCTGCCCCAGCCAGGGCAGCAGCGACCTTGACAGTGTCGGTGAGATAGATCAATGAATAGAATCCCATCGCCGTGAAAAAGAGGTTGCCGCCAAGATCTCCGATGCCAAAACCGATTTTGACGCGCAGGGGCAGTTTCGCTTCCAGACTCGCTTGTGCGGTTTGATCAGTGCGTTGTTCCATGCAGATACTCCTCAATGCAATCCTTGAAACTCCTGTTGAGTTCCTCTGTGGCTTCACGAGTGGCTTGCCGACTGTCTTTGCGATAATCGGGCAAGCGGTCTGTCATATCAAGGCAAGGGGCCGGGATGATCACGGCTCGTTTTCGGATGACATTGGGACGGTTCGTAATGTTGCCGCCCATCAGTCGCGAAGCCAGATCCTGAAGATTAATAACGGCCTCGACGATCCGGTCGAAATTAATTGTCTCATTTTGCAGATAGTCATGATCATGGTAGGACATGAGATCGACAAATTCCATGTGGCGCATTGCATGCCAGGCTTCACCGGCGCGCCGGTCAGCCAGGGCTGTCTCAATCGGTGAAAGGTGGTCGACAGGTGTGACCGGATAAATCCGGTCCCAGCCTTCCTGGCGGATGCGATACACCCGCTGCACGAAATCAGCATCACCGGGTGCCAGACCCAGCAGATGCTCGGCAATTTCCAGAGCTTTCATTTGCAGACTCGCCCAGCGTTGCTGTTCGCCAAGGCCTGGCTTAACGACGTGATGAGCATAGGTGGCTGCATAGTATTTCTCTGCCAGGTCGAGCAGCGTCGCCTCGATGTTTTCGATTCGCTTCTTCAAATCTGTCAGCAGTACAGTCTTGTCGCTGGCTTTTTTCGGTTTGACATGTCTTTGTCGATGATTCGGGTGTTTCTGACAGGTTTGCTCCAGCCGATCAAGCGCGCGATAGACTTTATCCAAGTCACGAACATCGTATTGGTAGTGGATCGAAAGAGGCAGGATCTTGACCTTTTCTGATCGTCCAGCTTTCGCCAGATCGAGCGCGCACCAAAAGCCCATGCGTACGGTTCCTTGCTCAATTCTCGGC
>JAAYBY010000306.1 GCA_012729935.1 Clostridiaceae bacterium
CGCGTCGGATCGGCACTGCCGGTGACACGCATCGCCTGGTAGACATAAGAGCGGCCGGACAGCGGATCGCGGATCGCGCCGCCGATGCAGGTTGCCGCACCGCCAAAGGGTTCGATTTCAGTCGGGTGGTTGTGCGTCTCGTTTTTGAACATCACCAGGTATTCCGCAGGCTGACCATCCACCGGAATGGTCACCCGGATGCTGCAGGCGTTGATTTCCTCCGAGGCATCCAGATCATCCAGGAAACCCTGCTGTCTCAGCTCTTTCATCGCCAGGGTCGCCAGATCCATCAGGCAGGGCGGCTTATCTGCGAGGCGGTCTTTATAGAGTGTCTCGCGGTGCTTCAGGTAGCGTTGCCAGTCAGCTTGATACACCGGCCCCATCGGGTTGGATGTCGGGAAATCAACCGATGTGATTTCGGTCAAGAACGTCGTATGCCGGCAGTGGTCGGACCAGTAAGTATCAAGAACGCGCAGTTCTGTCCAGGTCGGGTCGCGCTTTTCAGCACGGAAATAGTCCTGGATGCAGACAAGATCATCGTCGGTCATCGCAAATCCGTTTGTTGCGAGAAACGTTTTACGCCCGCTGTCTGTGAATGATCTGAAGCCGCTGACGACAGGTATCGATTCCGGCTGATCGAGGACTTCTTCCAGACTGTCCGGTTTTTCCAGCGACGCACGCCGCGATTCAACCGGGTTGATCAGCCACTGCTCAATCTTGGTTTGCTCCCCGCTGTTCATCGTGCCGGAAAACGCGTAAAAACAGGCTGTCTTACAGAGCGGCCGCGCTTCCTGCGTCAGGATCTGCAGACACTGGGCTGCGGAGTCCGCCCGCTGGTCATACTGGCCGGGCAGTGCCTCGACCCCGACGATCCAGTCAGCACCGGCAAAGTCGGTCACCTCATCGAAGACATCGTCAACCGGCGGTTCAGCAAAGACAGTCGTCCTCGCCTGTTCATAGGCCGCTTCAGTCAATCCGCTGACATCGTAGCGGTTGTAGATCTGCAGCGCGTTCAATCCTTCAATGCCCAGATTGGTTTTCAAATCATGAAGGAGCCCGGCTGCTTTGGTATCGCAGTCAGGCTTTTTCGTTACATAAATTCTTCGGACACGTGCACGTTCATCCATGGCTGGTTCCTTTCGTCGACCTGTCGGGGTCCACCCGTTCGTCTCTTATCAACGAAACTGATTTTTTTATGATGGGTCTGTCCGTATATTGTCTGTCTGCTTTGTCGCGGCTCAGGTCAGGTCCTTGTCTGCCAACTGATCGAGCAGCGTCGTACTGCGTTTGAGGAAGGTCGCCATATCCTCTGCGGTCAGCGACCCGTGGCCCAGACGCGCCAAATCATAGATCTGGTGAGCCAGGAGATCCGCTTCGTCCGCACGGGACGGGAGATCCGACAAGGCTGCCAGACGGCTGATGATCGGCTGATCATCGTTGACAACCAGTGTCATCTCAATCGGGAACATCGCGTCGAAATTTTCTGAGCTGTCCGCTCCCTGCATCGACTCGAACTGCTTGCGCATTTCCTGCATGCGGCGTGATTCCTCTGATTCGACCAGCATCGCCGGCAGCGCATCGGCTCCGAGCGACTGCACCTTGACGATCAGTTTGTCCTGGCCGGACATCTTGCGGAACAGCGTTGTTAATTTCTCGGCATGGGCACTATCCGTTTCTTTGCCGGTCAGTTCGGCATCGACTCGTTTGAATTTCCTGCCCGGGTTCTTGAACTCGATAAATGACATGAAATGGTTGTCCAGCTCATGGTCCATCACAACCACCGGCAGATCTTGCGCGCGCGCCATCTGAACATACGCGATCTGCTGTTTGGGATCGGGTGTATAGAGGATCGTCTCTTTGAGATCGGACAAGGTCAAATAGGTCTGGTCAACCGTCCGGTACAGCGCGATATCCTTGACCCGGTCGTAGAACTTTTCGTCGCGCAGCATGCCGTACTTGACGAAGACACCGATGTCTTTCCAGTACTGCTCGTAGTCTGACCGCTGATCCTTGAACAGTTTGGTCAGCTTGTCGGAGACTTTGCGGATGATATGTGCGGACAATTTGCTGACATACGCATCATTCTGTAGAAAACTGCGTGAGACATTGAGCGGCAGATCCGGGCAGTCCAGCGTTCCTTTAAGCAAAAAGAGAAACTCAGGAATGATTTCCTTGATGTTATCCGCTACGAATACCTGGTTGTAGAAAATCTTGATCCGCCCCTCCAAGGATTCGTACGCATTATCCATTTTGGGAAAATACAGGATTCCTTTCAGGCGGAACGGATAGTCCAGATTGAGATGAACCCAGAAAAGCGGGTCTCGGTAATCCCGGAACGTCTTTTTGTAGAATGCTTTGTACTCATCATCCGTACAGTCTGAGGGACTCTTGAGCCAGAGAGGAGCGGTGTCGTTAATGGGGGTCGGCTGACGCGGCTCATCTGCCTGCTCACCTACTTCTTCAGACTCATCCGTTTTCTGGTCTGCTTTTTCTTCGGCTTTCTTTTTGCGTTCCTCAGCCAGACGCTCCTGCTCTTTTGCTCTGCTTCAACATCGGTAAAATAGATGGGATCCGGCATGAATCCGCAGTACTTATCGAGAATTTCGCGAATCTTCGGTC
>JAAYBY010000307.1 GCA_012729935.1 Clostridiaceae bacterium
AGCGTGGCAGAACAAAACACGATAACACCTTCAACAGAGCAAGCTGCAGAGATAGAGGTCGCTCCAAAACTGGAACCTACTTTTACAACCGGCACACAGACATTGGACGGTGTTCAGGCACTTGCCTATGCTCGAATCCGCAAGATTGACTCTGATTTCCAAAGAACCGGCAGACAGAGAACCGTCATCGAGGCTGTTATCCACAAAGCAAGAAATATGAGTTTGGGACAACTGGATCGTGTGGCTCGACAGGTTTTGCCATTGGTTAAAAGCAGTCGCTCTGGCGGTGGACTTCTGAACTTGATTTCGGATGCTTATTCGTGGCGCAATTATCCAATCAGTCAGAAGATGCTCCCCATATCAGGAAGCTCGAAGATGATTATTGTGCGTGGAGCAGAGATGTATCAGTATGATGTCACCAAGAATATCAATGCACTCCAGGATTTTCTTTATAGATAGAAGCCGAGTAAGCGATTATAAAAAGCTCTACGTAGCTATTGTATTTATCGTCGCACAATCTTAACAATCAAACCGTTCCCCAGACTTGATTTTTGATGATGCATGGCGTATTCTATGAGAAGTGTTCAAAAAATGAACACGAAAGGATCTCATCAATGCAAACAAACCAACTACCGGAAATGGATAAGGGATTTATTTTGCTGCAGGCGATCGATCAAGATGGCGATGTTTCGCAGCGTGAGTTGTCTTCACGTACCGGCTTATCGCTTGGGTCTGTCAACCTCTTGCTACAGAAAATGATCCACGAAGGTTTGATCAAGATGAAGTCTATACCGACTAATCGTGTGGTTTACATGTTGACACCGCGGGGGATGGCAGAAAAAGCACATAAAACAGTTCACTATATTCAACGGCACTACCAGATGATTGAATCGACAAAACAGATGATTGTGACCCAGCTGTATGCATATCACGAACGATATGCGATTATTTATCTGTGCCTACCAGGCAATGAACTGGACGATTTAATCGAACAAGCTGTGTCGGAGTATCGATCAGAACACCCTAATCTGCAGCTTCATCTGGTCGTAGATGTAAAAGAAATGCAATCAGAGCAACTTGACAGCATCGTATTGACGATACCGACGGATGCAAACGTTGTTCAACAAACGGCTGGCCGTCATTCGATTCCACAGGCCAGTCTTTTTGATAAGCCTGAGTAGATTGGATCTGTATAAAAAAAGCATTGACAGTTTGTTTGTTTGCCTGCGTGCGATGATTAGATTTGTCAAAAGTAATATGTAAATATCAGCAAACGCGTATGACGCGTTTGAATGGCGGTAGCATTAGATAAATTAAATAATCAATTAAAAAATCAGAGTTGTTGGGTATCAGAATGATCAAAAAGGCAAACGGGTTTACTTTAGCAGAAGTAATTGTTGTGATTTCAATAATTGGAATCCTTGCTGCAGTAGCTGTTCCCAGATTAGTGGAATTCAAAATCATGACGGAAGAAGGAGTGTGTGATGCTAATCGGAAAACTGTAGAAAGAATTTATTCAGCTTTTCTAGTTGAAAATGATATTGATCATGTGGATAGTATCTTTAATCAGTTTATTACAGAAAATTTTGATGAGAATTGCTCAGCAGGTGGTGTCGTCAGCTATGAAGATGGAAAAGCAAAGTGTAGTGTGCATGGTAGTGGAAGTGAAGGCGAGGAAAATGAAGAGTCGGAGGAGGAAGTGCCTTGGCTATGATTTTGCAATTTGCATTTACTAATTGAGAAGATTCATTGATTGGATGTATATATCGACGTGAGTAAGGTGAAAGAACCGAAACCACAAGATTTTGCAGAAAAAAGTCAAGAAAAAATTTTCTATGCAAGATGTAGATTGGAATAATAAGCAACTATTAGGAAATTCCTAATGGTTCAATATGATTTATAAACTACTTATGAATCTGTAAGAATTACTTAAAAGTTCAAATAAAAAAGAAGGTGAATTACTTGGATAATATTAATCAATTTGTTTTGTATACAGGTGACGATGGAGATGTTAAGCTACAGATATTTTTAGAAGATGAAACACTATGGCTATCTCAAAAACTCATTGGTGATCTATTCCAGGTAGAATCTCACACAGTTAATTATCATATTAAGGAAATCTATAAAAG
>JAAYBY010000308.1 GCA_012729935.1 Clostridiaceae bacterium
GATTACGATAGTCGACTCATTTGGCACCTGAATTCCGGCGCAATTTTCACCGCTGACTAATTCGCTGGTTCCGTTCAATGTGAGGTTGACAGTTGCACCTGTTTGAATACTCAATGCGCATGAGTTATTTATACTGCCCACATTGACGCTGGCGCTGCTCAGGATGATGCTATGAGTTCCACCGGTCACGGTGATGGTATTTTCCACCGTCGTCCCAGTGATCAGATACCCTTCAGGATCGGCTGTTTCGATCAGAATTCCAGCTTCATTGTAGCCGGAGACGACGCCGTCTCCGATCGTGATTCGGCCAAAGCTGATATCCAGAGTTGTTTTGTCAGCACCTTCTGCTGAAACAAATTGAATGGGTATCAGAAGGGTTATGAGCAGCATTGCCAATGCTATACTAAGGCTCAGTCGGGTTATATTCTGCTTGTTCATCATGGTGCCTCCCCAAGAACCGGCTTATTTTATTTGGATTTGATTTTGTTTAGCTGATGTCCAGATAGGGCGTCTTGTTTTTTCCGCTTTTTGAATCAGTTACATTTGTCTGTTGGAAGACAGCGATGGATTACGCAATCCTTCGATGAGTAATTTAAAATACTGCAGTGCTTCTTCTTTATAGTTGAATTCTGGCGAACGAATGCACCATTCATAAGTGATGCCCCGGATCGCCATCATCAAGTGCCTGGTTAAAAGTTCGAGTGGAAGACTGCTATTGAGTTCTCCTCGCTTGATCCCGCGTTCCAGTATGTCGCTGAACAGTTTGTAGATCGCCCGGTTATAGTTTGTAACGGTCTGTGTATCAACATCATCTGCGATTTGCGCTTTGTAGACTGTTTTCATTTTGTCATAACCGATTTTGTCAACCACGACGTCTGCAATTTTACCGATCAGGGCAAGAAGCAGATCTTCAGCCGGGGCATCGTCAGAGAATGATTCTAAAAAAAGCGTATAATCCGTGTCTGCTGATTGAACCTGATCACTGATCAACGCGTTAACCAGCGCGCTTTTCGATGGAAAGTGAACATAAAAAGAACCTTTGGAGACACCTGCCATTTCTACAATCGAATCTACGCTGACTTTATTGAAGGATTTGGTGGAAAACAGATGCATCGCACTGTCGTATATTTTTTGTCGGGTGTTCTCAGCCAACCTTTTTCTGTTTGTTCCGTTATAAACCATCTTATTCCTCTATTCCATATCGCAAAGTATCAGCTCAAAGCATGACAAAAAATATTCAATGACTTCGGTCAACCAATTCTAGCACAGATTCATATCATTCGAAAAGAGGAAAAATCGATTCATATCTGAGAAAATGAATCATATTGATCTGGCTGACTTTTAAATGCTATAGTTGACTCATTCTGAATATCAAGAGCATGGAAAATTTGATTTAACAAAAAGGACGTACCTCAATGCCGGAATTACCAGAAGTAGAAACAGTTCGCCAAACGATCCTACCCGATGTAAAGGGCCGGCGAATTGATGCTGTCGAAATTTTAACGCCGGAGGTTTTTCTATCTAACGAATTTGTGGTGACAGGCTGCCTGATTCAAAATGTGCGGCGCCGCGGCAAATATCTGCTGATCGATCTGCTTGATTATTCAGACAACAAAGTTAAAAAACCACTGATTATGCTGGTTCATCTGCGGATGACCGGCCGGTTGCTGCTGCGGCAGCAGGATCTTGAACCACCAAAACACACCCATCTACGCTTCAGGCTGATCGATCCGGAACGTTCGGATGATGTGATCTGGCTCGATTTTCACGACACACGCCGCTTTGGACGCGTCTGGATACGTGCTGCAGACGATGCCGGCCAGCCTGTCGGTGCGCCGTCAGGCTATGATGCATTGGGACCCGAGCCCTTTGACACAGCATTTTCCGCTGCCTATTTACAAAATCGGCAACAACAAAAAAGAAACGTATCGCTCAAGGCCTTCCTGCTGGATCAGTCCGTTGTTGCAGGACTGGGCAATATCTATGTAGATGAATCGTTGTTTGCGGCAAAACTGACTCCGGACCGAACGGTCGGCAGTTTGTCAGAATGCGAATTTGATCGGATTACTGTTGCTGTCCGCCAGGTGCTTGAGCAGGCTATTTTGTGTCAGGGAACCTCATTACGTGATTATGTTGACGGATGGAATCGCAAGGGCCGTTTCCAGGAGTGTCTGATGGTCTACGGTCGGGCCGGTCAGCCATGTCGTGACTGCGGAACGGAAATCCGCAAAATAAAACTGGCCGGGCGAACCACCTGCTGGTGTCCGGCCTGCCAGCTCTAACAGCAGGATATGAATCATCGCAGCGGAACAATCTCCAGCCAATAATCATCCGGGTCATTGATGAA
Source organism: Clostridiaceae bacterium (assembly GCA_012729935.1). Lineage (GTDB taxonomy): Bacteria > Bacillota > Clostridia > Saccharofermentanales > UBA5734 > JAAYBY01. The sequence goes on from JAAYBY010000308.1 coordinate 2,348, forward strand.
ATATAAGCCCATCGCTTCGTTCTCGAAACAAATGCAGCCCATGTCAGTATGTAGCGCGTGAGCAGCAGCGAAATCATCGGTCTGAAAACAGACATGTGTCTCATTGTCCCCGAGGTCATACGGCTCTGTGCGGTCGCGCAGCCAGGTCAGTTCCAGCTGATAACGGCCACAGTCATCGCTGAGGAACGCCAGTTCAAAACGTTCATCCTCCGCTTTTTTTCGGCGAACGACATGCAGACCCAATGCTTTTTCATAAAAGGCAATGGATCGGTCAAGATCCATGACATTGAAATTTGTGTGAGCAAGTTTAAACTTCATCCTGATTTTCCTCCCTAAGCCAACGTAATGGTCAACGTGCTGACTCTATTGTACGGTATTGGCTCTAACCTGCAAAGCGATAGAATGACTTTGTTCCCATCTGCGGCAGATACCATATGCTATTTGGACAGATCCGGAGACAAATAAAAAGTGTAGTGAGTGGTGCAA
>JAAYBY010000042.1 GCA_012729935.1 Clostridiaceae bacterium
TGATCAGCCGCTGGAAATCAGGCGCACGAAAAATATCTTTGCATTCGCCACATATCGCGTCCTTGGCAACTTATTTTGTTCACATTGACGCGTTTCCCTATCAAAAAGCCTATCTGGATCGATTACTTCGCAACCTGATGCATCGGGATCCTCAGCACGCAACCGACGAAGAACGGTCGCTGGCTTTGGCTAACTGGTTTATGTCCACCGATCCGGTTCCTGTGCCGGAAGAGCCGGAAAAGTTCCTCTTTTCTGACGAATCAGAACCGATGCTCAGCCAAATCGGCCGATGGCTGACTCCATCTGCGTTTGAATCGAAACGATCGATGATGACGGAACACCCGACAGCAAGTGCGCTTCACCCAGCCGAATCGGTTGCCAACACCAGTAAAATCCGTATTTATCCGGGGCTGGTCGGTAAACGGCAGGCTATTCTGGAAATTCTCGATGAAGCATTGACCACGAATTCACCGCAGGATTTTCTGCTTTTCAGTGAGGAACCGATGAACTGGTTGCTCGATGATCCTGACTTCACAGTCATCTGGGCAAATCGATTGCGTCGAATCATCGAGCAGGGGCATACCGTTTCGATAATCCATGTTGTCAATCGAAGTGCACAGGAAACTTTGGGAATCATCAATCACTGGCTGCCACTCCATCTATCAGGTCAGATTCGATCCTATTATGACCCACGATACAATAATCCGTCTATCTGTCAGACGCTGTTCATTGTACGTGGAAAAGCTGCGCTGATCAGTCAGTCAACACGTGATGATGCAACGCAGTCGATCTGTCTGTTGATCCGGGATGATGAGGTAATAAATCACTACACGCGTGTTTTTCAGTCCTATCTGCACTACTGCCGCCCATTGTTCAGTGGCTATTCTGTTAAACAGTACGACGCGTATCTCCAGACACAAAAGCATATCTCCCAACAAGCGCAGCGCATCATTTCGTTGTGCCATCAACCGGATGTTTCCCTATTGCCCGAGCCGGTAATGGACAGATTGTTTACTGAACTCTTAAGAGGATACAGCAGTTCATGTACATCAGAAATTGTTTCTCTCCTCAAAGAGAAACAAACAGAAACCTGCGAAACGGTCTTTCTGCTGTCTGAGGAATGGCTGGAAAATGCCGTCTTGCATGGGGCTTTGATTACTTCAGACTGTACTCTGTTTCTTAAATCGCAGATCCGTCTTTCACTGACTGAAACAGCAGCGTGGATCCGCCGACTTATCCGACAGGTGACTGAAAATGCCCAGTATCACATCTTATTATTCGATCCTGATCGAGATTTGAAAGGCAATACGCATTGTTTGCGTTATTTTGAACGCCACGCAGCCGTATTTGCCTCTTTTCCTGGTGATACACCCTTCGTCCTCAGCATTTCCGAAGCTAACTCACTGTACGCATTAGGGCAGTATCTTGATCGTCTGATTGGCAGAATCCCAAAAATTCAGAAAGATCGATCATCGGTCATCCAAAGGTTAACAGTTGCCGCTGATCAGATCAGTGAGCAGATCAAAAAAGCAAAATGAATCCCCGGCGATCCGCAAAGATACACCGGGGATTGTTGATTGTATAGGTTGTTATTCTTATTCTTCGTCTTCTTCCATGCGTGCTTTGGCGTCAGCGATGACTTTTTCCGACACAACCTGCGGTGCCTGCTCATATCTGGCGAAATTGATTGTATACCAGCCACGTCCTTGTGTCATCGACTTTAAATCTGAAGCATACTTGCCCATTTCTGATGTCGGCACTTCCGCCTGGACGACCTGGCCTTCATCATCAGGATTGATCCCCATGATCCGGCCACGCCGCTTATTCAAATCGCCCATGATATCTCCAAGGTAATCATCGGGAATATGAATCTCGACTATGCTGATGGGTTCAAGCAAAACGGGAGAGGCCAGCGGTAACCCGGCTTTGTAAGCCAGACGGGCTGCTATTTTAAATGCCATTTCTGACGAATCAACATCATGGTACGAACCATCAACCAGCGTTGCCTTAAGATTTACGACCGGGTATCCTGCCAAAGAACCTTTACCAATCGCTTCCTGCAGGCCTTTTTCGACAGCCGGATGAAATGACTTGGGCACTGATCCACCGAAAATTTTCTGTTCGAAAACGAGATTTTCTTCTTCTCCCGGCTCGAACTCGATCCAGACATCTCCATACTGGCCATGACCACCGGTCTGTTTCTTATGGCGACCCTGAACCTTAACTTTTTTACGAATCGTTTCGCGATACGGAACGCGGGCTTCTTCGAGGCTTGCTTCAACATTGAATTTCGTTTTCAGTTTACTGCGTAAAACATCAAGCTGCTGCTCACCAAGACCTGAGATAATCATCTGATGCGTCTCAGCATCGTTGACGACATTGAAAACAGGGTCCTCGTCTTTCAGTTTGTTGAGGCCGGACATGATTTTATCTTCCTCACCTTTAACCTGCGGAAAGATCGCCATTGACAGGCACGGCACCGGAAAATTGATCTGCGGCAGCCTGATGATATGACTCCGCTCGCAGAGCGTATCATTGGTCGCAGTTAAGGAAAGTTTGGACACAGCACCGATATCTCCGGCTGTGATTTGATCCTGGGTGATCTGCTTTTTACCGATCATCAGGAAGACAGAGCTGATTCTTTCCTCTTTTTCGCGATCCGGATTGTATAAGGTACTGTTTGCTTTCAATGTTCCTGAGTATACTTTAAACAGGGAAATCCGACCGACGAACGGATCGGCAATCGTTTTAAACACAAATGCTGCCAAGGGTCCCTGTGGATCCGGTGTCAGCGATACCATCTCACCCTCAGCTGTTTTTGCCTCAACCGGCTGGCCTTCTGACGTTTTCGGCAAATACTGGATAAACTGGTCCATAATAAAGCGAACACCCCAGTTAGCTGTGGCTGATGCGGCAAACACAGGATAGAGTGACCCTTCACGGATCGCCGCTTTAACACCAGCAGTGACTTCAGCATCAGTAAAGGCTTCTCCGCTGAAAAACTTTTCCATCAACGCCTCATCGGTTTCAGCGACCATTTCATGAATCGCTTCACACAATGATCCAACAGCATCAACCTGATCAGTCGGCATGTCGACAGGTGTAGCAGTTCCCTTCTTGTGATCCAATGAATATGCCTGCTGCTTGATCACATCGATGATACCGGTCATTTCGTTATTGACAACAATCGGAAGAGCCAATGGAATGACGGTCTGCCCAATCGCGTCTTTCAGTGTTTCCAGTGCTTTGTCAAAGTTCGCATTGTTTTCGTCCATACGGCTGATCACAAAGGCAACCGGCAGTTTTTTCCTGCGGCACATGTTAAGCGCTTTTTCCGAGCCGACAGACAGCCCGTCTTTCGCACCAATCATGATCAGGCCGGCGTCTGCGATGTGGATGCCCTGCAAAACTTCACCGACAAAGTCAAAGTCACCTGGTGTATCAATCAGATTTATTTTGTACTGATCCCATTCACAGGCTGCTGTTGATGTGTTCAAAGAAATCTGCCGACGAATTTCTTCAGGATCAAAGTCCATGACTGTATTTCCATCATTCGACTTACCCATACGATCGATCACTTTAGCGTTGTAAAGAATCGCTTCAGCAAACGCCGTTTTCCCGGATCCTCCGTGACCCAGAAGAACCAGATTGCAGATCTTGTCAGCAGGATAGATTTTCATATGGCGAATTCCCCCTTATTTGATCATCTGCAGCATATTGAGTCGTGAACGTCAGACTGCAGACGCTGTGCGTTCCATTATACTATGCACATTGTACAAGTTCCATTATGAATTTCCACAATATTTCCCCTGACAAACCCGCCATTCTTCCAGTACGTTCAGAAGATCTTGTTCAGTCTGAACGGCTACCGCCAGCTGACGAAGTCGAGACGCGCATGAAGCTCCCTGAAAATAATGAGACAGATGGCGTCTCATTTCCAGCATTGCTTTTTGTTCGCCCAACAGGTCGCACAACCCGTGCCAGTGCTCCTTGATAATTTGCATCCGCGCGTCGATATCCGGAGCAACCATCATCGGAACGCCACCAAGTGATTGGATAATTTCGCTAAACAACCACGGACGCCCTTGAGCAGCGCGACCGATCATCAATCCATCGACGCCTGTTTCTCTAAGCATACGCAGTGCTGACGTCTGATCGACGACATCACCATTTCCATAGACTGGAATCTTGACTGCCCGCCTCACATCTGAGATAACAGACCAGTCCGCCCGCCCGCCATACATTTGATTACGGGTTCGTGCATGAATCGTAATAGCCGAAGCACCGGCGGCTTCGCACATCCTCGCGAAATCCGGCGCATTGATGCTCATCTCATCCCAACCGCTGCGAAATTTCACCGTGACAGATTTTCCAACCGAATGCGCAGCTTCAACAGCTGCCCGAATGATCTGTTCAGCGCGGTCAGGCTGCCGCATCAACGCACATCCGGCACCGGTCATAACCACTTTTTTCACAGGACAGCCCATGTTCAGGTCTATCAGTCTGCTGCTTGATAAAATCGGATGCGCGGCGATCCGTTCGATAGCCCTGGTAAAATCCACCGGATCAGATCCAAAGAGCTGAATGCTCTCAAACGGATAGTCGGGGTCAATGGCCAGATATCGCCAATTGCGATTCATTTTCCGATCGAAAATCAGGCCACGCGCACTGACCAGTTCTGTTACGGTCAGGCCCGCCCCGAATCGACGGCACAGCGCACGATAAACACGGTCGGTTGTTCCGGCCATCGGTGCCAGAGCCAGGTTGTTCGGTATCTGGACTGAACCAATCCTGACCGGATGAAGATCAGCTGCCATGCGATTGGTCATCCTGATCCGTCGGATCGCTCAGCTGACTTTGTATCAGTTCACAAACACGTTTCCGTTCGTCCGGATCTCGGGCATCACCCTGGAACAAAATCGGTTCCCTGACTTTAATGGTTGCTGTTTTGGCATCAGCAAAAATTGTCACAAAAGGGATATGCCGGCCTGTATCCCGGAAGTAAAGACGGTCGATCAGCAGAAAGCCTTCATACATGTCTGACATCCGGCCATCTTCACTGGTATAGGATCGTTCGGGAAAAATCAACAGGCTCTCTCCCTGCTTTAATGCTTTCAGACTCAATTGATAGGTTTGAATGACTTTCATTGAGTCGCGGTAAACCGGTATTGTACGGGATGAACGCATCAGTGCGCTGAGAAAAGGTGCGTACAGAGTTGCCATCATCTTCGCCTTCCATTTGGGGAAACCGTAGCGTTCTGTTAACGTATATTGAACCAGATGATCAAAACAGACGCGACGGTCGTGATAGACTGATAATGCCCAGATTCGAATGCGGCCGGGAAGCCAGGGGATTGTCATGAAAATGCCTTTTGAATTAAAATGACGGCTTAAATAAACGACGGGATCTTTCAAGCGTTCAGGATGATCAATCCGATATCTTGTATGAAAACAACGTATTAAAAATCGGCAAAAATAAAATAGGCGTCCATAGTACTTCATCAAACTCTTCCTATCCATTCCTTGATCATAAATCATGATTCAGCTTCAGACTGCCAAATCGATACTATCTTAATCAACCGGCTGTGGATTGTCAAAGAACCTCAATCAGCAGGACATAGCCTGATTTTATCCATTTAAGCGATCATAAGACAGACTTGACAATACTTTTTACAAATCATTCACAACTCTGCGTTATAATATTGTTAAGTTCATATTATTGTGCATATTTTCAGACA
>JAAYBY010000043.1 GCA_012729935.1 Clostridiaceae bacterium
CACCAAAAACCGACAGAAATGGGGCGAACCTTTTCCGTCGGTTTCGTTGGCCTGATGCAAGGTTAATTGAGCGATCAGTCAGTCTTCAATCGCAATCGCTTCAACCGGGCAGGAATCAGCTGCTTCCTGAGCCGATTCTTCGGCCGCCTCGGGAATGACATCAACGATCACCACAGCAATCGATTCATCGTCCATTTCAAAGACTTCGGGACAAACATCGGCGCAAAGGCCGCAGCCAATGCACAAATCACGATCTACAGTTGCTTTCATACACAGCACCACACTTTCTGTTGTTTTGGTCATAGACCTTATCGAACCTATTCTATCAGAAAAAATTATAAATGCATTCATTTCAATAAAAATCGACTGAAAATTTACAATTTTCTCCTGCCCATTTTTACTGCAGACAGCCGGAAAACATAGACGACACTTAATATTGCAATTAACACAATCAGAAGTTTCGATCATCAAACCTTTCCAAGCATCTTGTCCTGTGCTATGATGTAAAAAAGTTTGTTCTATCTCGCCTTTAGCGTTTTATCGACACAGCAAGGAGTGGAATTATGGACCTGTTTGAGAAATGCAGAGCGTACACCCGTGCGCGCGATGTCATGGAATTAGGTGTATACCCGTATTTTCATGTATTAACATCCGGCCAGGATACCGTCGTCACGATGGAAGGCCGTAAGACAATTATGCTCGGTTCGAATAACTATCTGGGTTTAACTGCTGATCCAAGGGTGAAGGAAGCCGCAATTAAAGCTGTTGAAAAATACGGTTCAGGCTGCTCCGGTTCCCGTTTTCTCAATGGAACACTCGACCTTCACATCGATCTTGAACAGGCGCTCGCCCGTTTCCTGCAAAAAGAAGACTGCGTTGTTTTTTCAACGGGATTCCAGTCTAATTTGTCGATCATATCGGCTATAGCCGGACGCAATGATTACATCCTGTCCGACAACACCAATCATGCCAGCATTGTCGACGGAACCCGGCTCAGTTTTGCCAGAACACTAAAATATAAGCATAACGATATGGACGATTTGGAACGTCTGCTGGAACACTGTGCTGCTGATGAAAAAGGTGGCATCCTGATCGTGACAGATGGTGTTTTCAGCATGGAAGGCGATATTTGTGATCTGCCTTCTATTGTCCGACTGGCTCGTCGATATGGCGCACGAATTCTGATTGATGACGCCCACTCAATTGGTGTTCTGGGAGAAAAAGGACGTGGAACGGCTGAATACTTCGGATTGACCGATGAAGTTGATCTGATTATGAATACCTTCTCGAAAACCCTGGCTTCCCTGGGCGGTTGCGTGGTCGGTGACAAGTCAATCATTCATTATATCAAACACAATGCCAGACCCTTTATTTTCAGTGCCAGCATTCCACCGGCACAGGTGGCAGCGGCACGTGAAGCACTTCGCATCCTTGAAGCAGAACCAGAACGCGTGCATCGTCTCAACGACATCGCACGCTACATGAGAAATGGGCTCAAGGCGTTGCCAAGTGTCAAGGTTCATGACAGCGGTAACGACATTGTTCCCATCATCCCGATCCTGACAGGGACGGAACTGCGAACATTATTTACATCGAAAATGCTGTTCGAAGCTGGTGTTTATGTAAATCCGGTTTTTCCGCCTGCAGTAGCGGCTGACTCTTGTCTGCTCCGAACCAGCTATACAGCGACACATACAGACGAACAGCTGAATGAGGCTCTGGAAATCATCGGATCTGTCTATAGTTGCATGGAACAGCAAACCGACTTTGATTTTGATACCGGTCGACCCTGCCCATAAGCGGGTTCTGCGTTAATCTTTCAGACCCAGGTGCCGGGCCCACTGTTTTGTGATATCCTCGGCGAGCTGCAAGTCCGGCATTTCACAGAAGATACGCAGGAGGGCCTCAGTTCCGGAAAAACGCGCTATCGCCCAGCCCCCATTCTGAAAGTAGACTTTGCACCCGTCGATCCAGCTGATATTCGCCACCGGTTCTGAAAACTCAGGCAGTTGCTGTTCCTGCAGCAACTGTTTTTGAATCGCCTTCTTACTGGCTTCCGAAAAACGATAGTCATGTTCGGTCATGAACAACTCACCGAACTGGCTGGTAATCTCTTTATACAGAGCTGAAAGGCTTCTCCCTGTTACAGCCAGCATCTCTACCAGAAGTGTCGCAGCATAGATGCCGTCTTTACCTGGAATATGTCCGCGAACGGTCAGACCGCCTGAGGATTCGCCGCCTATAACCGCGCTCGTCTCCTGCATTTTAGCCGAAATATGTTTGAATCCAACCGGTACTTCATGACACTGCTCGCCGAAATGACTGGCTACGCGGTCCAGAAGATGTGTGGTGGCCAGATTCCGGACACAAGGGCCGCGCCAACCTTTATAGGACAGCAGATAATAATACAAAATGACCAGGATCTGATTCGGGTGCAGAAAGGCTCCCTGATCATCGATGATACCCAGTCGGTCCGCATCTCCGTCCGTTGCGATACCAAGATCACACCGATGTTCGAGAACAACTTGTTTGAGTGCGTTCAGTGTCTGGACATTGGGTGATGGCAACCGGCCGCCAAACAGGGTGTCACGACGTTCGTGGATGACTTCAACTTCGCAGCGGGCAGTCATCAGAATGGTCTGCAGGCTGGTTCTGGATACACCAAACATCGGATCAAGCGCGACTTTCAGACCGCGGCCGCGGATCGCATCCATATTCACTGATGCGATGATCGTATCGATATACATATTGAACGGATTGATCCGGGTCACCAGACCGGTTCGCTCGGCTTCCTCAATCGGGATCGAGCGGACATCAGCCGGGCTGATGGAATTAACCAGCTGCTCAAGTTTATCTGTTACCGAAACATCCGCATCGCGTCCGCCCGCCGTGAATAACTTGATTCCGTTATAGACAGCAGGGTTGTGACTTGCTGTCACAGCCAAACCATAAGCTGTTCCCAGTTTCTTAACGGTAAACATGATCAGCGGCGTCGGTGCATCAGGCTGAATCAATTGACATTGAATCTGGTTGCCCGCCAGAACTTCAGCTGCCCACTCAGCAGCTTCCCGTGACAGGAAACGCCGGTCATAACCGATGATAATGCCTGGTTCGATGACATTTTCCTGCTTCATCTGCTCGGCAAGCCCCTGACACAGCAATCGTACATTGCCCTTAGTAAAACCATCCGCGATGATGGCTCTCCAGCCACCTGTTCCAAACTGTATCATGTGTCCTCCTTTAACAAAATTTCATTACATCGGGCCAGGTCTTCCAGGGTATTGACTCCCAGTATCTGCTGTTCATCCTGGATCATAACCGTTTCAACCTGATCTCCTGCCTGCAGCATCAGCAGTGGAACATCTGTCAGATAGTATTCGCCTTGAGCGTTGTCATTATTCAGCTTTTCCAGCGCTTTAAACAGTTTCTCCGCCCGGAAAATGTAAATACCGGGATTAACTTCGCTGATTTCCAATTGCTCAGGGGTACAGTCACGTTGCTCGACAATACCCGCAAAACGCCCTTGTTCGTCACGGATGATCCGTCCATAGTCGGGGACATGCTCGGTTTCTGCCGTTAACAGTGTACAGTCTGCCTGACTGCCCTGGTGCTGCGTAACCAGTTTGTGATAGGTTTCCTGTCGAACCAGCGGCATGTCACCATAAACAACCAGGACGTCTCCCGAAAAATCTTGAAACATCGGGGCAGCCGCTGCAACAGCATGCCCCGTACCAAGCTGCTCAGTCTGCAGTGCGTATTGATACGCTGAACCCATTGCCTCTTTGACCCGATCAGCCTGAAAGCCAACCACAATCGCGATCTGTGCAGGCAAAACGAACGATACATGATCCAGAACCCAGCGCAGAAGCGGTTTGCCAGCCGCTTCACGCAGCACTTTCGGCAAATCAGATTTTTCTGTCTGAAGCCGCTTTCCCTTACCAGCTGCCAGTACAATAACGCTCAACGGATGAACCGGTCTTTCAAACTTACTTTGATGTGGCATGATCTTCCCTCCTGACCCCGCTGTCCTGTTCAAGCTTTCTTGCGGGATAACCTTTCTGCTGTATGGTGCTGATAATCCGGTCGGCGTCTTTGTGATCTGCGTAAACGAAGCAGCAGCCGCCACCGCCGGAACCATTTATTTTCCCACCCCATGCGCCCTGTTTTTGTGCCGCATCAAGCAATGATTCGATGAGCGGTGTAGAGATTCCAAGACCATCCCTGAGCTGTACATGATGACGGTTGAGCAGTTGGCCGAACGCCTGACTATCCGGTTCAGGCTGATTGAGCAGTGATCTGCCCTCCATCAGGATGGCGTAGTTTTCAATATTGGCCATCAGCTTCCTCTGATGGAAAGCATCCAGGTGACGAAGCAGCCGCAGCTGTTCGTCGATCTTCTGTTCACCGGCAAAGAAGTCACGAACGCTGGTGATCCCATAGGGCTCAAGCTGCTCCAAGGCTTCCTGTGTAGGAATTTTGGACTCAGCCAGTACCTTCGTTGTGTTTTTTTGCTGGAGCGAATCAATAAGTATGAAGCAGCCGGACAATTGGCTGGCCAGTGGTTCAATCTGAAAAGATTCACCAAAATCGATGTGAACCATACCTCCCAAAGCAGAGGTGTAATGATCCATTTTTCCGCCTGGCTCGTGAAACTCAAGGACTTCAGCCCGAAAACCCAGTTCGGCGATCAGGCGAGGATCCAAGCGGTCAGGATGCTGTATTCCTTCAAGCAAAGCCTTGATCAGAACAACAACCATTGTACTGGAGGAACACATGCCTTTGCCAATCGGAATTTCCGAGTCAAGCTGAATATCAAAACCGGTTAGCGGGTATCCCTCTCTCTGCAGCAGGTTTATGCAGCTCAACAGATAATCGCGATTCGATCGATACTTGATCGGTTTTTTCAGGTCAATCTCAATAGTCTGGTAGAGCTGTTCTTTATTGGTCGCGTCGAGACGATTCAACCGGCTGTCTCTGATTCGGATATGGATGATTGAATCATTGCGCCGTTCGATTGCAGCACGAAACCGAAGATTAATCGCAACAGCAATCACCTCGAGCCCTAAATAGTCCTGATGTTCGCCAAAGAGGCACAACCGA
>JAAYBY010000044.1 GCA_012729935.1 Clostridiaceae bacterium
GAGGTGCTGTATCGGCACCACTGATGTTTATCGGTGAGGGACCCGGGGCTGATGAAGACGCGACCGGCACCCCGTTTGTCGGAGCTGCCGGTCGGCTGCTTGATCTGCTTCTGACTGCCTATGACCTAAAACCTGATTGCTACCATATCTGCAATATTGTAAAATGCAGACCTCCTGAGAATCGGGTGCCGACACCTGATGAGGCCAAAGCCTGCCGACCGCTGCTTGCAAAGCAGTTTCAGCTCGTCGAGCCCAAAATAATCGTTCTGCTGGGAGCCACCGCTTATAAGTATTTCACGGGCGGACGTGAAGGCATCACCCGCGTGCGGGGACGGTGGATTGAAAAAAACGGCTACCAGATTTTACCGGTCTTCCATCCCGCCTATATTCTGAGAAATAACAACGAACGGATACGACTCTGGGACGATATCGGTCTGGTGCGTGAAAAAATGGAGTCGCTTGGTTATCTGCAGCCGCTGCTTGATCAGCCGGATATGCCAACCGGTCGAAAATAATGTCTGATACCGAATAAGGGAGCAGGAAAACCATGTATCTTGAGAACAATCGCGTGAAAAAGTATCCGGTCCGCATTGCCTTATCCTGGTTGGCTGTTGTTTTATGGATGGCGGTCATTTTTGCTTTTTCCCATCAGTCGGCAGATCAATCAGGAGCGTTGAGCGGAAAACTGGCGGCCACTCTGGTGCGCCTCTTTGACAGCCAGGCCAGCGATCGTGTCATTGAACAATATGAGATCTTGTTGAGAAATCTTGCCCACGCTACAGTCTTTCTGATACTTGCTTTGCTGGTCAGCTGGGCGTTCAGTGAATTGAACATCACGATCTGGCGCAATGCGTTTCTGACGTTACTGGTCTCTTCTCTATACGCGGTTTTAGATGAACTGCATCAAATGTTTATTCCAGGCAGGGCAGGTCAGCTGACCGATTTCCTGATCGACCTTGGTGGTATCATCGGTGCCATTATTATCTTCCAACTCATCACAGCAATCAGGGATTTAAGACAGGAACTGCTCGTTCAAAGAGAGGAAGACCTGCGTCTCTGAGCATTTGATAGAGGATAATCCACGAGGACAACATCAATCCGAGCATAGAATTGCCACCGCTTGGCCTTTTTTATGTGACGTTGTGATGCTGGTGATTTGCTTCAAACATGTCGATTGGCTATAATGTGGGGCAATGCATAGAACCGTCATGGCTTGATCTGTAGACAGATCGCATTCCCATGAAAGGCTGATAATAAACTGAATCAAATGGATGATTCAGGTACCAAAGGGTGGTGTGGCAATGGCGGCATCTCAGATTAGCTTGCAGCCGGAAATCATGAGAGAGGATGTGTGGAGATTCGTTGACTGGCTCCGCAATGATGAAGTCCGGCGGTTTTTAAGTGATACGCAGGATGTTTCATCTCAATTGATGCAGTTGCTGGATCGTGTCAATTTGCCGGTTATGACTCATTTGTTCAATCAGGGCGGCCGGTTTTTCATGGTAAACAATCAACAGGGACAAGCAGTTGGTTTCGTTCGACTGCTCATAGAGGCGGATTGCACAGAGATTGTACTTGTTATCGGAGAACGCAGCCGGTGGGGACAGTCTCTCGGTTCACAGACCTTGACTGAAGTACTGAAATTCGTGTTTTATGAATTGCGTTCGCCGCGCCTGATCGCCTGGATTAAGCGAAGCAATGTTCGCTCGCTTCGGGCGTTCGCCCGTATGGGATTTAAACCACACCGCGAGTCTGAGGATTCCTTTTGCCTGTCACTGACACTGGATGCTTATCTTGCCCAGGCTGCTCAGAAAAAGTATGCTGCCAAGGCAGTTGTAATGACTGAAATCGACTGGAATCGACTCGGACGCTGGATCAGTCAGCACTTACGTGATCAGACTGACCTTAACTGGGCGGCACAGGGGTTGCGCCATGAGCTAAAAAAGGCAAAAATTATGGACAGCACCCGATTTCCGGAGGATGTTCTGTCTATGCGGACACGCGCCCATTTGGCGGTCAACGGGCAGCCTATGACCGTCTCTCTTGTTTATCCCCATGAAGCCTGCTGGCCACAAAAACAACTGTCCGTATTGTCACCGATCGGGACGGCTGTACTGGGTTACCGTGAAGGCGACCGGATCAACTGGCCTGCGCCAACAGGTTTTCTGGATATCGAGATTAAGAAACTGCTTTATCAGCCGGAAGCGTTCGGTCATTTTTCACAATAACAATTTTGAGCAAGATGTCTGTATTGCCAGGTGCTTGCCAAAAAAAACATTCTATGATAAGATCTTTTCTGCTGGCGGAAAATCTGTCAGCTCAATCGTTGCCGGATTGTGTAATGGTAGCACTACTGACTCTGACTCAGTCTGTCTGGGTTCAAATCCTAGTCCGGCAGCCATAACAAAACATAAGAGCCACAGGAGTTTTACGACTTCGGTGGCTTTTGTGTTTATTTGATTTGTACGCTTAGTCACAGCCGCCTGATGCCGATGCCGCCACCGACTTCTATTGTGGTGCCGGTCGAGTAGTCCAGATTTCCTTTTGCGATAACACTGACGACAGATGCTATTTCTTCAGGCATGCCCCAGCGTCTGGTTACCAATTTCCCATCTCTGATCATTTTATCGATGTTCTCTTCGTGTATCAGCGCCATATCTGTCCGGATAACGCCCGGGCTTATCTCATAGACATTAATGCCCTGTTCACCCAGCCTGATCGCAAATGCCAGCATCGCCATGTGAAGCGAAGCTTTCGTCATGGCGTATTCTGTCTCTCTTGTGCTGATCATATATGCCTGTATTGAGGTTATGAATACGATTTTCGGAGAAGGTGTGATTCCGGCAGACTGGGTTTTGATCATTCGGTTCGCGATCTGCTGCGTCAGGAAATAGGGACCTTTGAGATTCGTGTTAAACACATGGTCGAACCGTTCTTCAGTTGATTTTAACAGATCCAGCGTTTCGGGTTCGATTCCGGCATTGTTGATCAGTAGATCAATCCCGCCAATCTCGCGGTCGATAAATGAAACCAGGTCATTACGTTCCTGAGTACTTGAAAGATCAGCCCTCTTGATGACTGCACTGCCGCCAGCCTGTTCAATCGTGTTCTTGACTTCGTATGCGCCTTTGATGAGATTATTCGGATCAGCTGTTCTTGAATTAATAATGACGTGATAGCCATCCTTCGCGAGCTGCAGCGCAATGGCCCTGCCAATGCCTCTGGACGCTCCGGTTACCAACGCTGTGGGTTTGTTGTCAACCATAGTCAACCACCTTTATCAGATATTTTTAAAGTTGCCTTATACTCAATTTTACCTTTAATACCGACGTTCAGCCTGTACACAGATCCGCCGGCGTTTTCGGCTTCGTGGTCGTATCCAGCAGGAGCTATTTTTAACCTGACTCTGTGTGCTGCCGATGTCACGTAGATATCGGTGAGGTCTGTTCCGCCAAACGTCAACGATGCTGTTTGAAGGACGGGCAGGGTGATTCGCCTTTCTATGATACCGGATGGATCGTAGCGCACAATACAGCCGCCATACCATTGCGCCGACCAGACAAAGCCTTCCGCATCAACTGTCAGGCCATCTGGAATCCCTTCATGATCGGGAACCTGGACAAAAACCCGGCGGTTCTTCGCCAAGCCTGACACAATGTCATAATCGTAAGCAAAAATACGCCGCACCGCCGTATCGGTAAAATACAATGTCTTGTTATCAGGTGAGAATCCAATACCGTTGGCATGGTGGAATCCTTCGTCCAGTATGTCTATTTTGCCATCCGGATTCATGCTGTACAATTTGCCTAAGACATATGGCTCCTTCTCATTATAGTACAGAGAGCCAAATAATAACCGTCCTTTGGCATCGGCTATCGCGTCATTACATTTCAGTGGTTCATCAGCGATTCGATCTGCCAGCGGAGAAAGGGTGCCTTCATCAAAGAGGACGACACCTTTTTGCCCGACAATGATCAGGCCGCTCTCATTGAGCGCAACCGCATTGGAATATGCGTTGGAAATGATTGGTTTAACACAATCCGTTTTGGGGCTGAACTCGAAGACGCTGCCGGACATAATGTCGGTCCACAACAGAACCTGTCTGCTATCATCCCAGATCGGACCTTCAGCTATCCCGTATGGACCACCCTTGATCTTTTCGACATCCACCAAGATTAACAACCTCCGTGAACC
>JAAYBY010000309.1 GCA_012729935.1 Clostridiaceae bacterium
GAACATCTGTTCAGATAAAACGTCTAAAGGGTATTCCCGATTCAAGCAGAATGGAGGTGAACACATGAGAAATTCTGCATGTTTATTTCTATGCTTGATTCTGTCGGTTGTCATTGCCGGATCACTCAGCAGCTGTGCTACACCACCAACGACACCAACAGATACAGACTCAGAAACCACGCCGATAAATGCTGATGAAGAGAATTTGCCGTTTTCCTTGGCTGTCCTGCCACAGGAATTAAAAGGTTTTTCGATTCCGGGACAACGATGTGTCTTTTTAATCAGTGTCAAAGATGAGGGTCAGGCCAGCCAACACCCGGTTGTTATTACCGCAGCTGCTTCTGACGCGCAGGTTATCGTTGAACATGACACAGTGTTTCCGGATCAGCTTTCTGAAGTCACTGTTATTCCAAATCCAGGCAGCGAAGGCAAAACTGTAATCGTTACCATCACAGGGAAACGAGGTCAGGTTGAAAACAAGGCAACCGTGTCATTTGAAGTCATCGAAGGAGAAGATGACCGGCTTGAAACCGCTGTCGAGCTGCGACAGACGTTTGTGTCCTGGCTCGCAGAGGAACATCCTGAACTGGGTCTATCCGATGAAACTGAATGGACCGGTACCATGGTCAGTCCGCAGTGGCTGGTCGTTTCGCATTACCTGTTCTTTTCAGATGAATGGGAAATGCATGTTTACTGGCACATCATGATTGCTCCGGACGATTGGGGCAGAATCGATCTGCGCAAACGGTTTGTGGATACAAGTCCAGGCTATGCCTTTGAGATTTCCTCACGGGAAGCAGATGGTGAGCCCGTGTCAATCGAAGTACCGGATGAAGTCTGGCGCTGACAACAAACTGGACATTGAGCAATGAACAGTTCGCGCAAATGAAACACCGGACTCAGGTTAAATCCTGAATCCGGTGTTTATCAGCCATAGGTTGACCGTGATTCACTAAAAACAGCCAGACAGCAGGTCATTAGGGTCGTTTACCGCTTTTTTTGCCTGTTCGTTTGTAATCGCCTTTGGAACCGGAACGCTTTCCCTTGCCTGATTTTGCGAATTGATAGGAATCGCTTTTAGCTCTTCCATCTTTATTTTTTGAAGTTGCTGATGGTTTGTATTCAGGTGTAAAGGCCGCTTTGCCAGCTGCACTGACTTCAGCCCGAACCGGCCGCTTGCCTATTTTCTGACCGCTCAGACCGGATACAACCTGAGCTGCTGCTTCCGCGGGAACGTCTACAAAGGTGTACCGGCCATACATGGCAATCGCACCGATTTGCTTTCCGGACAGTGAAGAACATGAACAGACCGCTTTGACGATTTGAGCAGGCAGAATCTGGTCTTCATCACCGACATTGAGAAACAAACGGGTCATACCCGGTTCAAGATTCTTCTTTCGTTTCTTTTTGTCTTTCTTTTGAAAATCTGTGCCGTCATCTTCTATTGCATCGCCGTTGATTAATGCAGTCTGAAAATCCCGGCCTGCCGGATTTCCTGCGAACCGTTTTGAAACGTCACCGCTGCGGGATTTTTTGCCCCTGGCAATCATCTCTTCGTAGGGAACAACTGATTCAATTTCTTTCGCCTGAAGCAGCTTATCTCCCAGAGATTGCTGAATCAGTGCCGCTGCCACATCGGCTGTTGTGTAAAACGGCTGACCATTTTCAGTATCATTGAGATCTGAAATGAATTGTTCGACGGCATTCAGATAGTTCACATAACCACCTTCTGCCAAAATGGTTCGTGTTTGCTCAAGAACGCCGGAAACATGCGTCTCGGCAACTTGGGTCAGCGAGGGCGGCTGCGTGCAGATGATGTTGGATTTGGTGAAGCGCTGAATATTTTTCAGATCAAAAATTTCACGACCAACGACAAATGTAAACGCCTTGCCGGAGCGGCCGGCGCGCGCAGTTCGGCCGATTCGGTGGACATAATACTCTTCATCCTGAGGCAGATCGTAGTTGATGACAACTTCTATGTTGTCGACGTCAATACCACGGGCGGCTACATCAGTTGCGACCAGCAGTTCAACGTCGCCGCTGCGAAAACGATTCATGACCCGGGTGCGGCTCATCTGTTTCATATCACCGTGCAGTGCTTCAGCTGAGTAACCGCGCGTCTGCAGCTTTTCTGTGAGATCATCGACTTTTCGCTTGGTATTGCAGAATATGAGTGCCAGCTTGATGCGTTCTGACTCGATCAGGCGGCAGAGTACCTCGATCTTGCTGGATTCGCGAACTTCAATATAGTATTGTTCGATGTTGCTGACTGTCAGCTGTTTAGGCACGATCCGGACGTGAACCGGATCCCTTAAATAGCGGTTGGTCAATTCAAGAATGCCCTTGGGCATCGTAGCCGAGAAGAAAATACGTTGAATGGAATCCGGAGTATCGGCGAGGATGATATCAATATCCTCTTTGAACCCCATGTTGAGCATCTCGTCCGCTTCATCCAGAATAATGCCGCTCAGCTGATCCAGCCGGATGGTTTTACGACGCATGTGATCCATGACCCGGCCGGGCGTGCCGACAATAATCTGGGGTTTCTTTTTCAGCGCCATGATCTGCCGGTCGATTGGCTGTCCGCCGTAAACAGCAAGAATCCGGATTCCTTCATGGTATTTCGTCAGCTCGTGCATCTCATCGGCAATCTGGATGGCCAGTTCCCGGGTGGGTGATAAAACGAGATACTGAACGCCTGCCGCTTCCGGATCGACCCGTTCGATGAGAGGGATGCCAAACGCACAGGTTTTGCCGGTACCGGTTTGCGCCTGCCCCAGGATATCGCGTCCTTCTAGGATCAGCGGAATGGATTCCGCCTGGATGGGAGTGGCTTCTTCGAAGCCCATATCCTGCAAAGCCTGCAGGGTTTTTGGCGATAACGCCAGCTGAGGGAATGTCATATTGTCCAAGAGACACCTGTCTTTCTTTCGTTCGTAAGATATTACTTCATCGCACGTTTGTGCATCTGAGTTTGAACGAGCCATTGTAGCACACATACAGACCAACAGCAAAGATTATTATTTTGCGCTGTTGTTTTACGGGGGATGATGTTGAGTCAAAGAAGAATTTGACTGTGTTTAAAGACTAGGGATCTGGACGGTTAACGATCGCAGAAGATACAGATAACCGGCACCTATGCATCGTTGATCCGCAGCGCTTCTACCTCCAGATACTGTTCATACAGGGTTTCTATCTCATTGAGGATCGACGCATAACGTTGGTATTGCTCTGGATCCGTATCGGCATCAAAGGTTGTTTCCAGTTGCTCTTTTTCGTCTTCAAGCTTCCTGATAGCTGCTTCAAGTGCATTTTGACGCTCTTTAAGCAAGGCGGTCTCCCGTCGTTGTGCCACCCGGTTTTTTCGCTTGCTCTCGTCGGATAATTTATCTGGTTGATTACCCGGATCGGGTTTGTTTGTCTGCTTTGATTCTGCAGCCCGGGCGGCAGCGCGATAGGTTTCAAAAGAGTCAAATGCTGTGACATTCGTGCTGATAAACCCAAGCACCCGATCACAGCAGCGTTCGATGAACATGCGGTCATGGCTGACAGCCAGAATTGCGCCTTCGTAAGCAAGTAGCGACTGCTCAAGTATCTCCCGGGAATAAATATCCAGCTGGTTGGTCGGTTCGTCGAGAAAAAGGATATTGGGTTGTTCGAGCAGCAGACAGGCCAGATACAGACGTGACCGTTCACCGCCGCTCAGGACATGCAATTTCTTGAAAACATGGGTATCCCGAAAACCATAACGAGCCAGCAGATCGCGCGATTCTCCCTCGCTGAGATCGCTGCGGGAGAGCAGTTCTCCGAGAACCGTCTGTTCTTCGTCTGAAAAGTGGACCTGCTGACCCAGATGACCGTAGATCATCCCGGTAGCCAGGCGGATATGACCTGACATTGCCTGATGGCAGCCCCTGAGCAAATTCAAGAGCGTTGTCTTGCCGCATCCGTTGGGCCCGCACAGACATGTCTTTGACCCTGCTCTCAATTCAAAAGCAACATCCTGGAAAAGCGGCGTGTCGTTATAGCCGCCCTTTAAATCGCTGACTTTAAGCAGTACGCGATCAGAATCGCCAGATGGCAGGCTGGGCAGAAAACGAAAATTCAGACTCTGCTTCTGACGATGATTTCGTGCCATAATATCATCCAGACGCGCGGAAAGCTTGGCCGTGACCTTTTCCCGGGCATGATAGGCTGACATCTTACGATGAGACAGCATGGTCTGAACAACTTCCTGCTGACGATTCAGTTCGAGAGACACTTTCTTGATTTCGCGTTCCAGTGTCAGGGCTTCAGCAGCAGCCTGTTCGAAAAAACGTGTGTATCCGCCGGAACGAATCGTGATGCGGCCATTGCTGAGCTCGCCAACGGCGGTTGCCGTGCGGTCAATAAACGTACGGTCATGTGAGATAAACAGGACGGTACCCTTAAAACGGGTCAGATACTGTTCCAGCCATTCCAATGCCGACAAATCCATGTGGTTGGTCGGCTCGTCGAGCAGCAGCAGATCCGGATTCATGATGATGATCCGCGCCAGGGCAACGCGCATCCGTTCACCACCAGACAGGCTTGCTAGAGGCCGTTGAAAAACGTCGCTGGTGAGACCAAGTCCTCCTAAGGCCTCTTCCATCATGTGGCGATGCTCGTAGCCACCGACGGCCTCGTATTGGGTGGTTAAATCAGCGTATTGAGCGAGTTTCTGTAGAACGGCAGGATCGTTCTGCTGCCGGTCTCCCAGTTCAGTCATTTCCAATTCTGTCCGGCGGATTGCTTCTTCAAGCCGGCGAATCTCCGGGCTGAGCCAGGATTCCTCTTCAGTATCGACATCATCGGGCAGAGACTGAGGCAGATAACCGCAGACGGCAGATCCTGCGATCGTAATACTGCCGCCGTCGGGTTTTTCAGATCCCATGATCAGACGCATTAATGTTGTTTTTCCGGCACCGTTATTGCCGATCAGGCAAAGGCGTTCCCCGCGGTCAAGCTGAAACGAGACCTCGTCCAGAACGGTATAGCCAAAATAATGCTTGCTGACTGCCTGTAAAGATATCAGGCTCATGAATCCCTCCGTAATATCGTTCGTTCAGGCGAGAGTATATCATATCTGCTTAGCAGCTGCCAGAATGTCCACGCTGCTGGTCAAGCCTTGAGTTGTGCAGATCAATATCAACTGCTTC
>JAAYBY010000045.1 GCA_012729935.1 Clostridiaceae bacterium
AGGAAGTCAATCCGATAATCGCGAATCAACGTCTTGGGAACATGCATCGGCTGATCATTCAGAAAATAACCTGCCTGCATCGGACGGTTGTATTTCTTTTCTTCGGGCAGTGTTTCCCGGTTGAGATCACTGTCAAAGACAAGCCGGATCTGACGGATGGGTGATAGCTCAGGGAATGTGTACTGGACACTTGAACCAGGTCGACCGCGCCATCCGTTATCAGTGTCGCCAATCGGGCGGTCCAGACCATTACGCAGATTTTCTGCACCCGGCTGGTCGGATTCGACGACGGCTGATGCAGTCAGATCAGACACAGGCCGTTTGTTAAAGGGAAGATAGCAGTCATCGTCCATCAGCTGCTGCTGAAGTTCCTTAAGGTGGTTCTGGTAGAGACCACGCGGTGTTTCGCTTCTGGTAACGGCCAGCGCTGCTGCGGTACCGGCTGCCTGGCCAACGGTTGCGCAGGTGGCCATCACGCGTGTTGCGCTTAATGCGGAATGAGTGACGCTGATATTGCGGCCGGCAAACATCAGATTTTCGATGTTGACGGAATAGAGCGCGCGGTAGGGGATGCCAAAAGGCGAAGGTGCCGGATGAAAGATCGTCGGCTCTTCAGAGGTTCTCAGACCGGCAGGATGATGGTCATCCATGGTCCAGCCGCCATAGGCGATAAGATCCTCAAAATGACCACCGGAGCGGACATCGTGCTGTGTCATAATCACATCACCGACATAACGGCGCGATTCCCGTTTACCGGGGAGGACGCCGATCCAGTCCACATCAAGTCGTTCGACTTTTTCGGGTGGATATGTTCCGCTGTTTTTGACGAAATCCCAGACGCCATAGGCAACATCCTGGAGTTCATCACGGATTCTTTCCGTATCTGCTATTTCATCCTGTTCACCACCCAGCTCCAGATACCAGTAATTTTCATTTTTATCCATCGGATCAGGCATTCTATGGATGAGTTTTTCTGCTGTGAACGGCTCAGCCCAGGCAGGCGGCGTATAAGATCGTGGTTTCGTGTGCTCCCGAACCTGGATCAGACAGCTCATGCCCATTGTTTTCTGGTCGGGCTGCTGCGGTGCGATGTCTTCACCGAATTCATCACGTCCTTCACGCCCTCTGCGATACTGTGCACCGGTCAGCGGAGCCAGAATGCTGTCACCGGAGCAGTCGATGAACAGGTTGGCACGGACGGTATGGAATGTCTGGGTGGTTAACTGCCATCCGGTTATGGACACAATCCGCGTACCATCCATCTGCGCATCAAGGCAGGAGCAGTTGAGCAGATAGTCGAGGCCGGGTTGAAAACGCACTTTTTCGAAAAGAATACTATCCCAGATGGAGTAGTTCGCGTAGGGATTGCGATAAAAACTATCCAGCATAATTTCTTCAACAATGCCGGTTTCCCGGTTGTTTTCACCATGTGCACCGCAAACCCACATGCGGACTTCAGAAGAGGCGTTGCCGCCGAACATCGGGCGATCCTGCATGATCAGAACACTGGCGCCATGCCGGGCGGCCGCGACAGCCGCGCTCAATCCGGCCATACCCCCGCCGACGACGCAGATATCAACCGTGTGCTGAAGTTTCTTGAGCTTTTCCATTGACGTTTCAACCGTCCCTTCTGGTGATTAAACTGTTATTCAATCCAATTAAACAGACTGCTTCTGATTATACCAGAAAGGTATAAGATTAGCAGTCTGACAACCACAGATGGCAAGTCATATCTGTCCATCGGGCACGTTTTCAATCATGCTATAATAGGTTCGTAGAAACAACGACCCTGCAGAGGGTCGATCATTTTTGAGGCGTTAGATGAAGGCTGAAGACGAAAAAAAGATAGACAAGGGTGAATCCGCAACAAAGAGCGTCAGTCAAGAAAACAGGCCCATTCGTTGTGCGCTGATCGGCTGCGGGCGTGTGGCGGTTAAACATTTGAAAGCGATCAAACAGTTTCCAGGAGCTTTGTCGTTAGCCGGTGTTGCCGATCCCCATCCGGAAGCGGCCAGACGGCTGTTTCAGCAGGCTGACTTTGGGCAGGATCCCGTTGCATCGGGTCTATACGACGCATCGGCAGACCGGTTACTCGATGACCGTAAACCGGATCTGGTGGCGATCACAACACCGAGCGGAACGCATACTCAGCTGGCACTCAAAGCACTGGATGCAGGCTGTCATGTGCTTGTCGAAAAACCGATGACCCTTTCACTCAAAGAAGCTGATCAGCTGATTGTCAAAGCTGAAGCAAACCACAGAATCCTGGCGGTGGGCCATATCTATCGCTATTTTCCTCTGATCCAAATGCTTCAGAAGGATCTCCTGGACGGACGGTTTGGTACGATTCTGTCCGGTCGTGTGACGGTATACTGGGGACATGATCAGGCGTACTACGATGCGGCTGACTGGCGGGGAACCTGGCAGCAGGATGGTGGAGCCCTGATGAACCAATGTGTGCACGCACTCGATCTGATGCTCTATCTGATACATGCGCCGATCATCAGGATCAGCGGCTGGATCGACCAGATCCGGCACCAGATTGAAGCAGAAGATTATGGTCTGGTTCAGATGCAGTTTGCCAATGGTGCGTATGGCATCCTGGAAGGAAGTACGGCGACCGATCCACGCCGTCAGGAGGCGTCGTTTTCCATTCAGTGCAGCCGGGGGTCGATCAATCTTAGCTTCTGCCGCGGCAAGCCTTCCATCCGAATTATTGACGAGACCGGCCATAACAGCCGGAACCGCGCCCTTTGGCGTTTCGCCCGTCAAACGTTGGGACAGGAAGGCATTCAGGGGCTTCGTCAGGTGATGCATCCACACACCGTTTTGTACCGCGACTTGATCAAAGCGATCCAGACAGGTGAACAGCCGATTGCAGATGGCTATTCAGGCCGTCAGGCGGTTGAGGCCGTTCTGGCCGCTTATGCATCCGCACTGAAAGGGCGAACGCTTTCGCTCCCGATCGAACCGTTCGAAATCCGCGAAATGAACGGTTTCTTCGAGCGGCTGCACATGACAGAAAAGTGACTGTCAAAGATTTTTCGATACACTTGACTGTCTGGGGAATCGCGTACCGCTTTTACGGACTTTAATCAGATGATTGTCTTGCATCCAGTGGATCGTATCACGAAATGTCTCGATTAGCGGCCGGGGCTGATAGCCCAGTAAGCGCGCTGCTTTTTCGTGACTGAGCCGGCTGTTTGAAAGGAGAACCGAAACGCTGTACGGCGTAAAAAATGGTTTAATCTTTAGCAGGCGGCACAGTGTGTCGGTCAGCCAGGCGGCCGACTGGATCAGCCAGCGCGGCGCGAAGAAGATACGGGGTTGTTTCTGCCCCAGAACCAGCCGTACCAGGCGAATCATATCACGTAAGGCAATGCGGTGACCTGAGAGTATAAAGCCGTCACCCGGCAGACCGTTACGGGCGGCTGCCAGGATACCGTCGGCAACATCCCGGACATCGACAAAATCATAGGCACCGTCAAAAGTCATGACCAGCTTGAGCCAGCCCTGCGTACTCAGATAGCGGAACAGCCGTCCCATCTCCGACAGACGCTGGTCGTCGGGACCGATGACACCGCTGGGAAAGAGGACAACAGCATCCAGCCCATCAGCGATGCCGTCATAGACAATAGCCGTCGCTTCAGATTTACTCCTTGAATAATAGCCCTGAAGCCCGGGCACCGGGAAATCAGTGATTTCGGTGATTTCCTGATCATCAGGGAGATCGGGCAAAGCGTGAACGGAGCTGACATAAACAAGCCGCTCAACAGATTCCTGAAGGCAGGCCTGGACGATATTGCGGGTTCCGCCTATGTTGACTGATTGCAGCAATTCCGGATGACGGGGTGCCGTGTCGACGATACCGGCCAGATGAAAAACGATTCGTGCGCCTCGAACAGCTTGCCTAACATCCGCAAGGTTTCGGATATCACCATATGAGAGAGAGATTGTCAGTCCGGCAAAAAAATCGAGCGTTTCACCGGGTTGGAGAAAAAGCCTTATGGGTTCAGAAGGATATTGCTCATGCAGTTTCCGAACCAGTACATTACCGATGTGACCTGTTCCGCCCGTTACGAGGATCATAGCGCATCACCTCCGACACATCGTCCTGATCTGTGGAACATGAACGACGTTTGACCGTATGAATCCCAAAAGCGATTCTGTTACAACTCTATTATAACATGCTGATAAACGGGAAAAGATGAAAAGAATGCGCAAGCGGAACGTGTAAGTGCTTCAATTGACAGTTTCTTGTCGACGGTGTTAGGATGAAAGCACAGATTCAACAGATGACAACACTTCACGATTGAATGAAAAGGGGTGCATTTGTGGCCAGACCAACCAAATGGCGCAAAATTGAGCAAATTCCCCGGTACCCGCTGTTTGCGCCCGCTGGACCAAACCGGCAGGGAATGGGGGAGAACACGTTGAAGGTCGAAGAACTTGAAGCGGTTCGCCTGAAGGACCTTGAGGGATTGGAACAAGAAGAATGTGCGGAACGTATGGAAGTTTCACGACCCACTTTTCAGCGTATCCTAATCTCTGCCCGTGCGAAGATTGCTGACAGCCTGGTTCACGGTAAAACAATCCGTATCGAAGGCGGTAATTACACCCAGGGTATTTGTCCTGTCCGCTGCCTGGACTGCGGCCGCATCTGGCAGGAGAGCATTGAACACATGCTGGAATCCAATCAGAATGAAACGGAAACAACCTGCCCCTCGTGTCAGTCGGAAAACGTTGCCTGCTGCCCGGAAGATATGGAACAAACAAGGGCATTGAGTCCTGCCTGTCTGCGCGCGTGCCGCGGGCACGGAAACGGATCCTGCAGAGGGCATCAGGGTGGCCGGAAAGGCTCGGCACATCGCGGAGCAATCAGAGAGTCGTCGGGCAAATCATAGATTATAGTAACATTTCGACGTTTAATTCAGCCTTCGGACCATCAGGGTGCCGGAGGTTGATTTTCATTTGAGACATCATTGGGCTGACTGCTTTCCGGCGGTGAACCTTTCGGTTGACGGCCAAATCGATAATTTTTTTCGAGCAGCCCGCGAATCTCAGGGAAGTTGGCTTTCGCCTGCCTAACTGAAAAAATGCTCTTATGTGCGACAAATCGGACTGCCAGCATGCCAAGAACCAGACCGAAAGACAAACCTGCTGCGATAGCCCAGATCCAGGGAGAGACCCATTCGAAAACAGCACAGAGAACAGCAGCGATCAGAATGACAGTCAAGGCAGCAGCAACAATCGTTGCCAGTGACACAATCTGGTGCCGGCTGTGACAGTCTGCACAGCGAGGGACATCGATATGACGCACATTATACGCAACCTGCGTCTGTGACGGTGAGCGCCGGGTGTCAATATCGCCGTACATTTCAATTTTTAGAGCATGATCATCTTCCGCTTCTCGGACCGAACAAAACCAGCAAGACATGAGAGGCCTCCTATCATGGTGAACATACAGCTGCCTGCGATTTTTTCGGCAGGTCAAGCTGTCAGGGCTGTGTTCAGATTGCTAATATCAGTATAATGATTTTCGAATCGGCAAACAAGCGTTTCAACAGACAATCAAATCAAAAAACCGCCATTAGGACTGATGACCTGTCCTGTGATAAAACGTGATTCCTCAGACGAGAGAAAATAGATCGTGCGTGCGACATCTTCGGCAGTACCGATTTCCTCAAGGGCAGTCTGTTCCCTGAGACAGGCGCGGGTTTCTTCATCAAGGGCGGCATTCATATCAGTATCGATGACACCGGGGGCTACACAGTTGACTCGGATTTTTGACGGACCCAGCTCTCGGGCCAGTGCGCGGGTCATGCCGATTACAGCCGATTTAGCAGCAGCGTAATGGACTTCGCAGGACGCTCCGGATAAACCCCAGACGGATGAAACATTGACGATGCAACCGGCTTTTTGATGGATCATGCGCGGAAGAACCGCCTGGCAGCAGAAAAAAGTGCCTTTGACATGAACGGCGAACATTTCATCCCAGTCGGCCTCCGTCAGATCGGTGAATAATTTCTGCTGCGCTGTTCCGGCATTGTTGACCAGAACATCAATCGGCCCCAGTGTCTGGCGGACCGACTCAACCATCGCGGCAACCGCTTCCGGTTTCCGGACATCGGCGGATACCGCCATAACGTGGCAACCCCGCTCCTGAAGTTCCTGGGCCAGCGCGTGCGCCTGGTCAGCGCTGTGCAGATAATTGATTGCCACGCGATAGCCTTTGCCGGCAAACAGTCGGGCGGTCTCACGTCCGATCCCTCTGGATGCGCCGGTAATCAGAACAACCGGATTCATAATCCACCTCTTCTGATTTTCTGAACCATGGCAATAGCCCGCAGGCGCAGTCTGGTTCCTGTCAGGTGAATCGCTTTATGCAGGACGCGCATATACCAGCCTGGTATGATAATCAGTTTTCCGCGAAACATTTTCTTCAGTGCATAAGCAGCGACAGCCTGGCTGTCCAAACCGCTGTCCGCAGATCCCGCACCAGCCCGTCTGTTAAAGCCGGTACGCACCGGACCAGGGCATAGTGCACAGATCCGGACACAGCTTTTTTCCAGACGCAGCTCCTCGTGAATCGCTTCGGTCAGGCGTTGGACATACGCTTTGGAGGCATAGTAAACGGACATCATCGGTCCTGGCAAAAAGGCGGCTATTGAAGATACATTCATAATTACGCCGTTGTCAGCTGCGACGAAATCCTTGAGAAACAGTTTGGTTAGAATGTGCAAAGCCCTGATATTGACATCGATCAGATTCAGTTCCGTAGCGAGATCTGTGTCTTTGAACGCCCCGTAGAGTCCGAAACCGGCGTTGTTAATCAGGATATCGACAGGCGTATTCTGCGCCATTTCATGAAGTTTATAGCAAGCTTCTTCCTGAGAAAGATCAGCGGGAAATAGGATTACATCTGTTGTCAGCTGCTGTTTTAGATCGACCAGAGCCGACTGATTGCGGGCTGCCAGGATCAGGTCATATCCCATTTTGCTGAGTTGAATTGCCATTTCACGGCCGATTCCGGAACTGGCTCCTGTAATTAATGCGCGCATTTTGACACCCCCTGTTTCTGATTGTTAATCATACCACGAGTGCTGCGGATTTACTCTATTTGCTCTGGTGATTTCGTTGTAAAACACAGGGGACATGTTACAATTAATTAAAAACGAAGCAGATGAGTATCCATGCAAGCTGGATTAAACGCGAGGTATTTCCAATGAACAAAAAACAGGATACGTTTGAAAATGTTCTCAATTCCATTGAGCGGGCAGCCACACTGCTGGGGTTGGAAAAAAGTGACTATGTTGCGCTGGAGTATCCGGAGCGTGAACTCAAAGTATCGATACCAATCCAGATGGATGATGGCCGGCTGGCCGTTTTTGAAGGATACCGGGTTCAGCACTCAACCTCCAGAGGTCCTGCTAAGGGCGGGATCCGGTTTCATCCCGAAGTTGATATAGACGAAGTTAAAGCGCTCGCCGCCTGGATGACTTTAAAATGTGCTGTCGTGAATATACCCTACGGCGGTGCCAAAGGTGCCGTTAAAGTGGATCCGCTCACACTTTCGAAAAAGGAGCTGGAGCGTCTGACGCGTCGCTATACCGGCATGATTCTGCCGCTGATCGGCCCGGAAAAAGATATTCCGGCACCGGACGTCGGTACCAATGCGGAGATCATGGGCTGGATCATGGACACGTACAGCATGTTTAAAGGGTATACGGTACCAGGTGTCGTAACCGGTAAGCCGATAGACATCGGTGGTTCTGTAGGGCGCAGCGAGGCGACCGGCAGAGGTGTCATGCTCATCACACGTGAAACGCTGCACCGGATGGGCAAGCCGATTCTCGGCACATCCGTCGCGATCCAGGGGATGGGCAGTGTTGGTGGTACAACAGCTCAACTGCTTGAGCAGGAAGGCTGCCGCGTTGTTGCTGTCAGCGATGTATCAGGAGGAGTTTATAAACGCTCAGGGCTGAATATTGCAGAGATCCGAAGTTATTTAAATGATAAGCCCGGCAACCTGCTGAGCGGCTATTCGGCAGATGGGATCAAGCACATCACCAATGAGGGGCTGTTGACGATGGACGTTGACATCCTGATCCCGGCTGCACTGGAAAATCAGATTACGCTGGACATCGCGCCGCGGATCCGCGCCAGAGTTATTATTGAAGCGGCCAATGGTCCGACCACGCACGAAGCTGATACCATACTTGAAAAGCAGAATATTACCGTCGTGCCGGACATCCTGGTCAATGCCGGCGGTGTCGTTGTCTCCTATTTTGAATGGGTTCAGAATATCCAATCGTTGACCTGGGACGAAGAAGCGGTCAATCAGACGCTTGAACGCATCATGGTTCGCGCGTTTAACGCCGTATGGGAAGAGGCGGTCCGCAGCAACATTCCATTGAGGATGAGCGCGTACAAAATCGCATTGGACCGGATTGTCCGTGCCAAGCACACCCGGGGTGTTTTCCCGTAATAATGATCGGACACTGTCCTGAATTTCATTTCAATTGTGTTTCTGCGATGCTTCGCGTATAATGAAGTGCGCAGTGAGGCTTATGATCCCGACGGATTATGAAGAAATGAGGATCCTGCCCATGAATCTATTATTACTCGCAACACAAGCCAATACACATCTGTTCAGCTTCTTTGAGGCAATCGAAACGGCACAGGCAATTGTCCTGATTCTCGGACTGGTTTTAATGGTCATTGAATTATTTATGCCTGGTTTCGGAATTGCCGGCGGTGCTGGTATTTTGCTGGTGATTCTGGGAATTGTGATGACTGCCCGTAATGCTTTTGAAGCAACGGTCATGGTAATTCTCCTGTTGATTCTGGCAGCGATCATGATTGTCCTGGTTTTGCGATCGGCAAAAAAGGGGAAATTATCGAAAAAAATGATCCTCTGGTCGTCTGCGCGAAAAGAAGACGGTTATCGTTCCACCGATGATCGCCATGACTTGACAGGACGTGAAGGCATCGCCATAACGACCCTGAGACCGTCAGGAATAGCTGATTTTGATGGCGAACGGCTTGATGTTGTTTCTGAAGGTGCTTATATTCCAGCCCAGGCGGCTGTCAAAATTATCCGGGTGGAAGGCCGTCGTATTGTCGTTCGCCTGACAGAAAAAGCTAGTAGTACACCCGATCCAAACCCGTCTCAGGACTAACGGTTTATCTTGAAAGGAGTTGCTCTAATGCCACCAGAAGTATTCACAACACTGGTTATCATCGCAGGAATTATCATTGTATTATCGGTCTTTTTCAGTTTCGTTCCCATCGGACTATGGATATCGGCAGCCGCCGCCGGCGTAAAGGTCGGTATCTTCAACCTGATCGGTATGCGTCTGCGCCGCGTTGTCCCGTCCCGGGTCGTTAATCCGATGATCAAAGCGACCAAAGCAGGATTGGACATCAGCATCAATAAACTTGAGGCGCATTTTCTGGCTGGTGGTAATGTCGACAAAGTTGTCGATGCCCTGATCGCCGCCCAGCGCGCTGAAATCGATCTCGGGTTCGAGCGGGCCGCGGCGATTGACCTGGCCGGCAGAAACGTACTGGAAGCGGTTCAGATGAGTGTTAACCCGAAGGTCATCGAGACTCCGCTGGTTGCCGCGATCGCTAAAGACGGTATTGAACTGAAGGCAAAAGCGCGGGTCACCGTTCGCGCAAATATCGACCGCCTGGTTGGCGGTGCTGGTGAGCAGACGATCATCGCCCGTGTTGGTGAAGGTATTGTGACGACGATCGGTTCAAGCTCCAGCCATAAGGATGTGCTTGAAAATCCGGATTTGATCTCCAGAACGGTTCTGGAAAAAGGGCTGGACTCCGGAACAGCTTTTGAAATTCTCTCGATTGACATCGCGGATGTCGACGTTGGCCGGAATATCGGGGCTCAACTCCAGACAGACCAGGCTGAAGCCGACAAACGAATTGCACAGGCTAAGGCTGAAGAGCGTCGTGCGATGGCTGTTGCCCGTGAACAGGAAATGAAAGCAGCTGTGATCGAAATGCGTTCAAAAGTTGTCGAAGCTGAAGCAGAGATCCCCAAAGCGATGTCTCAGGCTTTGCGTGAAGGTAAACTGGGCGTAATGGATTATTACAACATGCAGAATATTATCTCCGATACACAGATGCGTTCGTCGATTGCCGAGACCGAAAAGCCGGTGCAAAACCCGAACGAGTCTTAATGCGTGGCAGCCATTCGAAAGGCGTGACAGATCATGGTTAACCTGAACGATCGTCTCAATGAAATAATGAGACGGCTTGAAGCGGCAACTGCCGAAGCGAATCAGTCAGTTTATCAAACACAGCCTAAACCTGAAGCTTTCTATGACCGGGCGGAGGAAATGCCTGCATCTGCTGACGAGATAGCGGGGCCGGGAGATCTTGCCGAGACGATCCGCCAGCAGGAACAGATGCAAATCAGACAGGCGCGCGATCAGAGACCCTACGATATCAGAAACAGTGAAAAAACGAGTCGCCTTGGGAGCATCAAAGGTGATCAGCTGGTACAGGGAATCATATTGGCGGAAATTCTGGGAAAACCAGTTGCCAAACGCCGGTACAGAGGACGCCAGAGCTTCTGATGATGTGATCAAAAAACCGCAGGAATTAAACACTGCGGTTTTTTCTGTCGTTTTTGGATGCTCAGATATGAATTGCTCAGATAAATGTTGCGTCTTGTCCGAACAGCTGGGCGGCCAGCTGCTTAATGATCTGACTATGATCCTGTTCTGGTTTTTCGATGATGACAATTTGCGACTGCTCTGGAGAAAAAGAGACAGGATCCAGTGAAATCTCCTGCCCGATGACATCAACGCGGACGGATCCGTCTTTCAGGCGTACAAGACCTTTAATGCGAGCGACATCACCTTGAAGCTGCCGAACAAACTGCAGCAGTCGTTCCTCGTTAATCACGTCGTTGATCTGCATCAGGTACGTAGCAGGCCGGCTTGACGGCGTGTTGAGGCTCGGCAGATTTCGTGCCAGCCTGGACCGGCGAAGCTGTGCCAGCTGATCTGGATTCACCTGACCGTGTGATACGGTGAGTGTCCGGGCAAGCGGATTGCGTTTACGTATCGTGGACTGAACCCGTTTAAGCTGCTCAGCGTCGACTAGATCTGCTTTGTTAATGACAATCAGCGAAGCTGCGAGAATCTGGCGGTTGATTGTCTCAAGACTTTGGCTCAAACGGCTGATATATTTTGCATCAACAACACAGATGGCACCCAGATAGCTAAAGGGATGGTTTGTCTGTGTTTTTAACTGGTCAATCAATGTTTCCATATTTGCGGGATCCGACAGGCCGGACCCTTCAACCAA
>JAAYBY010000310.1 GCA_012729935.1 Clostridiaceae bacterium
ATTCGGATATAAAATTCGGGCCTTACCTGCCGATCGGGCCTAATCACAGCCTCAAACAGGTTTATCTGGTACTATTTCTGGACGATGCGACTCGATTGGTGCTGCATGGGGAGTTTTATGCCACGTTGGATCAGGTCATCGTCGAAGATTGTTTCCGACAGGCGGTCCAGAATCATGGTGCTCCAGAGGCAGCGTTCTTTGACAATGGAAAACAATTCCGCAATAAATGGATGGCGCGGGCCTGCTCCAAAATGGGAATCCGACTGTTGTTTGCGAAGCCCTATTCGCCAGAGGCAACCGGGAAAATTGAACGGGTTAACCGCGTAGTCGACAGTTTTCTGGCCGAAGTCAAACTGGAAAATCCGCAGACCTTGGCGAGACTTAACGAATTATTCTGGATCTGGCTGGATGAATGTTATCAGAACAAGGCGCATTCCGGACTCAAAGACAACCTCAGTCCGCAGACGACCTACAATAGTGATCCGACACCCTTACGGTTTTTGGATCCGCAAACCATAGCGCTTGCTTTTCAACACTGCGAAGACCGCAAAGTGGATAAAACCGGCTGTATCAGCTTCATGGGTGAAAAATACGAAGCAGGACTCCATTTCGTCGGCTGTACCGTTACCGTCATCTACGACCCGGCCGACATTTCTGTCCTGACCCTGGAGTACGAAGGGCACGAACCATGGCAGGCGACCAAACTGGTGATCGGTGAACGGACCGGTCCTAGACCCAAACTGCCTGAGCGAATGCTGTCCCAGCCCGCTAAGTCATCGCGGTTGCTGCAATCTGCAGCGGAACAAAACAGCAAACGGCAGAAACAGCAGGTAACGGCTGTCTCATTCCGTAGATTGGGTGGTGAAGGTCATGTTTGAATCGTTTTATGGTTTCTCGCGCACCCCTTTTTCCCGCGATATCCCCACCGATTGCCTTTACGACTCGCTACTTATGCAGGAAGTGGTTGGCCGGCTGGAATATGTCGCGCAAAGGCAGCTGTTTATGGTTATCACCGGTGCCAGCGGTATCGGCAAGACGACCGTCATCCGCAAATTCAGCGACCAGCTTGATTCTTCGGCCTATAAACTCCTCTACCTGGCTGATTCCAAGCTCACACCCCGCCACTTTTACAAGGGGTTACTCGAGCAACTCGGGTGTGAGTCGCGGTTTTACAGAGGCGATGCCAAACGGCAATTACATCACCAGGTCGAACTCATGCGGGGTTTACACCACCAGCGTCCCATTGTCGTGATCGATGAGGCACACCTGCTGGACCGCGAAATGCTCGAAGAAGTTCGCTTCTTGCTTAATTTCCGTATGGATGCCATGAGTCCCATGGCCCTGATTCTGACTGGGCAGACCGAATTATGGGACAGACTGCAGCTTCAGACGTATGCGGCCATTCGTCAAAGAGTTGACCTGCAGTATCGTCTGGCCCATTTCGATCAGTCACAGGTAACGGAATATATTCAGGCACATTTGACGTATGCCGGTACCGACCATGCCGTCTTCACCGATGCAGCAATCGCCGAAATTCACCTGTTTTCTAGTGGCGCCGCCCGGCTGATCAACAAACTCTGCACGATTTGCTTGATGCATGGTGCTCAGCATGGCCGTCGGGTCATTGATGACCACATGGTCAAGTTGGTTATCCAGGCTGAACTGTCCTAATTCTCGAGAAAATATAGCCCTTCAAGGAGGTCCTTATGGATTTCAGAATCCATTTCACTTGCTCTGACCGCCAGTTGACGCCCGAAGAGACTTGGGATGGCTGGATCGAGCCACTCAGTTCCCTCGGCAATGCAGTGACGGAATTGAAAATCCAAAGCCGTTCCGGTCTGTATGCCATCGTCGGCAATACTTGCTTCGGTCATTTTATCTGCTTGCCAGACTGGGGCGTTGGTACACTTCTTTCGGATTTTACTGATTTGTTCTTCAACAAGGAGCGGTTAGTTGAATTGCTTGGCCCCATTGACGGCATTACTGTCGCTTGTGCGCTTAAGGCCGCTCATAAATACTGCCTGATCTAATCTCGTCTAACTTCTATATGTATAAGTGAAAGCAGGTAAATATGCCTGCTTTTTTAACGGTACAATATCTGTTCTGTGTTGATTTTCGTGCCCTAAACCCGATGGCAGACGATCGTGGACACCTTTCCCATCAAACGCTGGACAAATAACACCGTCTATTTGGGGTCACTTTGGATTAGCCGTAACAATCTATCATAATTCTCGATAACCGGAGAGCTGTTTGGGAAAACGATTATAGCGCGTCTGTTTCTGTACACCTTCTCCATCG
>JAAYBY010000046.1 GCA_012729935.1 Clostridiaceae bacterium
CGGACGATTCGCGATGTTTTTGTTGCAATCAGTGTCTGATGGTTGATCGTAACCAGAAGCATTGTTTCAATCATCTGTGCCTGAATCAGAGGACCGCGAACCTTGACGATCGGTTCATTGGGGAAAATGGGAGTTCCCTCACGAATAGCCCAAACATCGCAGGAAAAACGAAAATGGCGCAGATAATCGATGAATTGATCGTCAAATGTATTCAGAGACTTCAGATACGTCAGGTCTTCTTCCGTGAACTTAAGCGCTTTGAGATAATCGATCATCTGCTCGACTCCGCACATGATCGCATAGCCGCCGTTTTCCGGTATATGCCTGAAAAACAGATCAAACCAGACAGTGGTATCTGCCATTCCGTGCTGGAGGTACCCTTTCGACATGGTCAGTTCATAAAAATCAGTCAGCATACTCATATTTGTACGATCATTCCATCGCATACTGGACATCAATATCACACTCACTTTCATTCGGCTTTGTATGATCCGCAAACAGTGGTTGTTTGTAAAAAACGTCTTCAAGACATAATCCCTGGGCAGGCATCGTCTTTCCGGCAAGCCGTCTGTCGCCGGTTTGTATGATTGATTCAACTGCAGCTGGTTCTATCTTTCTCTGGCCAACCGCAACCAGTGTGCCTGCTATGATTCGAACCATGTGGTACAGGAAGCCGTCACCCTGCACATCTATCCTCAATAGACTGCCGGACGATGTCAGGCGAATGCGCTGTATGGTCCGGATGGTACTGTGATAAGAACCGCCCGTATCACAGAACGCGCGAAAATCTTTGCGGCCAACCAGTAATGGCAGTGCTTCAATGACACGTTGAACACTAAAGGGCCCTGGCACGTGAGCCATTTCTCTCCGGCTGATGGCAGGACGGATCGGATGATTCCAGATCTGATAGCGGTATCTTTTTCCGATGACATCATAGCGCGCATGAAAACCGGGAGATACAATGGCAGCGTCCCGGACACAAATGTCAGCGGGAAGCAGGCTGTTGAGAGCCATCGGCAATCGATTCACCGGGATAGACGTTTGAGCTGAGAAATGCGACACATGCCCTTTTGCATGAACGCCTGTATCTGTGCGGCTGCAGCCGTACACAACAATGCCAGGATCCTGTACGAGCCGGGTGAGCACTTTTTGCAGCTCATGCTCGACGGTTCGGTGGTGTGCCTGTTTCTGCCAGCCAAAAAACTGACTGCCGTCATATTCGGTCAGCAAGGCAAATCGCCTGATGTCTGTCGTTCTCTCCTCGTCTGCTGCGACAGCCATCCTGTCAGCCCTCCAGGCCTTGTTCAAGGCAGCTGACAGCCATCATGGCAGCTCCGATCATTCCAGCATCATTCCCCAGCTCAGCCAGGACGATTCTGGGTTCAGGTACGCCGATACCCAGGTAGGCACGGGCGATCGCTTTTTCACGAACGGGTCTAAGCAGATCTTCACCTTCATGACAAACACCACCGCCAAGCGCGATCACTTCAGGCATATAAAGGTTAATAACATTTGCGAGGCCTTCGGCTATCATGGATGTATAGTCATCGACGACAAATTGTGCGGCCTGATCACCTTGGCGCATACCGATAAAGGCGGTGCGGCCGTCAGCATGACCACCATTGTCCGCAATCAGTTTATTCAGCAGCGAAGCCGGTTTTGCCCGAGCGGCGCGCTCTGTTTCGCGAATAAGGGCTGTGGCAGACGCGTAGGCTTCGAAACATCCTCGCCGGCCGCATGTGCATGACTCACCGCCCGAACGGATCACCATGTGTCCGATTTCACATCCGGCATGATTGAATCCGCTGTAAATCTGTTTATGAATGACGAC
>JAAYBY010000047.1 GCA_012729935.1 Clostridiaceae bacterium
AGCATAAGCCCTTGCGAGGATACCTCCATGACACAGGTGTCCATCCGGCTTTGAACCATCTGGTTCAGAATAGCCTGCAGATCATATGACTCCGGTGTTGTTCTGGATGCCTGGATGACCTGATCACCGATGATTGTGGCGATTGTTCCAATCAGACCTGCTCGACGTCCCTGGGCAGAAAGGATGGCACGCGTCATATACGTTGCCGTTGTTTTTCCCTTGGTTCCGGTCAGTCCGATCATGTCCAGTTTGCCGGATGGATGCGCGAAGAAACGATCTGATATGTGTGCGAGCGCACGTCGCGTGTTCGGCACCAGAACCCAGGGGATCTGGTGCGAAACCGTTTTTTTCTGGATGATAACAGCCGCTGCTGACCGCTCAACAGCCTGTGTGATATAAGCATGGCCATCTGTTATGTAGCCTTCTATACAGACAAAGACCGTCCCCGCTGTGACCTTACGCGAATCATAGGCGACAGCGGAAATTTCCTGAGACAGATCACCGCCTGTTTCGAGAATAGGTAGTCCGTTTATCAGTTCAGCCAGCGTCATCCAGATCTCCCATCGAATCAATTTGTCGTTTTTTACGTTCCGTCTTCAGTCTGGTCGATGATTTCCTCGACAGCTTCAAACGTGACGATCACCCAGTCTCCAGGCTTTAGATATTCCGGTTCGTTGTTGTCAGGTTCTGTCTCATCTTCAACATCGTTGTCTGACGGCGTTTCAGTCCCTTCGGTCTCATCGGTCTCATCGGTATCGGTTGGTTCCGTCAGACCAGGCTGCTCAGCTGTCTGGCCGGTTGATGGCTGCGGACTTTGTTGAACGACGAGACCCAGACAAGATCCATCCACGCGTATGTTCAGGCTGACATCGGCAGCCATCCTCAAACATTCATGAATCGTTCTTCCTCTGAAGTCAGGGACACGAACGACAGGTTCATCAGGTGTCGTGACAGGATAAAGGACAACAAGTCCCTTGCTGTGAAGCTCTGTCCCCTCTGACGGCCACTGATACTGAACCAGAGTGGCTTCCCCCATCGCCTCATCGGCAGCTTCAGCAATAAATCCCTGAGCTGACAATAACCGCATCGCCTCTTTGTAGGTCAGTCCTTCAACGTTTGGAACAGGCCGAAGCGCCGTTAATGTCGAAACATCCGATTCGCTGTAAATACGCTCAGTTCCCAGGTATTCCAGTATCTGTGAGACGATTTGTCCGCAGGTGACAGCTGCGGCCTTGGATGTCAGGTTTTTGTCAGTGGGTTTGTCAAGAATGACAAGCACAACAATTTCCGGCTGGTCGGACGGTGCGATAGCTGCGAAGGATAGTGTATGATCACCAAAATCATCGGTCGAGGTGCTGGTTTTGCCGGCCAGCTGATATCCTTCGACATAGGCTGACGAACCTGTCCCGTACAGGACAACACCTTTCATCAGTTCCTTAACGCGTGTAGCCGTTCGCTCGGAGATGACCTGGCGGATTGTTTCAGGTTTGATGTTTTGAACCAGTTCGCCTTCTGACTGTGTGATGCTTTTCACAACACTCGGGCGAACAAGCTTACCGCCATTGGCAAAGGCACTGTAGGCAGTTGCCAGCTGAATCGGTGTAACGGTCGAAGATTCACCAAATGAGAACGTTGCCATGTCAAGTTCTGTCGGTGACTCGTGAATCATTCCGACACCCTCTCCCGGCAAATCAATGCCAGTCTGGTGCATCAATCCAAACGATCGGATATAGGTGTAGAAACGATCGATGCCGATATCGGATGCCAGTTTCGCAAAAACCGGATTACATGATCGCCAGAATCCCATCTCCAGTGTTTCGCTTCCGTGACCGCCGGCCTTGGCGCAGGAGATAGTCCAGTTAAAAAGCTGATAAGGCTTGCAGACAACTTCTTGTTGTTCGTGAAGAAGGGCTTCTTCCAGAGCGATCGCGGTCGTAATGGACTTCATCGTCGATCCTGGCTCGTAGGCGTCCGATATAGCTGCGTTTCGCCAGACTTCGGCGGACAGATACTCGATCGCCTCACTTTCCTGATCATTCCAACTCTCAGGATCCCGTTCTTCCGGACAAGCAGTCGGATCTTCACTGGCAAAAAACGGCCATGATGCCATCGCCAGAACAGCACCGTCATGGGGATCCATGACAATCACCTGACCGCCGCTTGTGATGTCATACAGCTTGATTGCGCGTTCCAGTTCGACCTGAGCGATTTTCTGGATGTTGATGTCGATGTTCAGGACAATATTGTCGCCATTCTGCGCACGCAGACTGGTCGGCGCTGAAAACGGCAGAACGCCTTTACTGTCATAGTTATCCGTCTCAACGTATGTATATCCCGGCTGTCCTGTCAAGACATCGTTATACTGGAGTTCAACACCCAGCTGTCCGATCAGCTGGTCCTGATCATAGCGGCAGAATCCGATCAGCTGACTGGCCAGCATACCATTGGTGTAGTAGCGGCGGGCTTCAGTATCAATCCGGATACCACCGATGTTGTTCAACAGCCGGAACTCGCGAAGTGCCTGGGCTTCATCGCGAGTTGCATCTTTCTTAATCTGGATGTATGAGGCGTCTTTCTGTGCAAGGGCTTCAACTACGAGGTCATCACTGATGTTAAGTGCTGAAGCGATCCCTCCGGCTATTTCATCAGAAGACATTTTTTTCGTAATGGAATAAACATCCTTCGGTGTAACACCGATTTGATGAATGTAGGTCGTACCGGCCAGTTCAACACCATTCCGATCGTAAATATGGCCACGTTTCGGCTGTTCGACGACTGTCCTGTAGTGTTGAGCAGCTGCTTTTTCTGCATTAACTGCATGATCGACAATTTGAATCTGGTAGAGATTGTATATAAGCAGAATGCCGAAAAGAGTCAGGCAAATGCCAATAAACACGATTCCCGGACGACGACTTGAACGTCTTCTGGCAGGTCTGCCCGCCCTGGATCGTGCCTTTTTACTTTGCTGGCGAACCTGATTTTGCGCCATTTGCTGTTTCCATCTATCTTGTTGTGGTTGCTGCCTCGGCACATCATTCCCCCCGCTGGCTGACTGTTAATGTTTTGAAGTATGCTTCAATTTTTGACACGACATCCGACAGATAGATTTCGTCGCTATCATCCATACCGACATCATGATGAAAGACAATGCGATCCGTGTCGGGGATGTATACGTTAACAACTTGACTTCGTGCAGGATCCTGCAAGCCAACGCGTGTCATAGCCTGCTGACGGATCAGATCCAGATTTGTATTCTGAGCCAGCCATTCCCGGATCTGACTGCTTTCTTCCCTTTTGCTGTTAACTTCCCGCTCCATGGCAACCGTGTGAAAATTCATTTCAAGTATCATTGCCTGGCGATAGACAATAATACCGAAAATACCGGCAACGAGCAAGACTAAAGCGACAGTTGAACTCATGAGCCTTAACCGCTTTCTCAGCAGGGACTTTCTAATCGATACAGCCCGTTCCTGCATCTGCTGCTGGAAATCAGGCGTCTCAGACGTTGAAATACGTCGGGTTTTAAGTGCAGGCTTTTTCTGCACAGGTTTAAGGATCGGGCGTTTGACAGCATCCGCCCGTCTTTTTTTCAGAGCCAAACTTCCCTGTGATTCATACATTCAAGGATCCTCCATCCTGTTCAGCAGGTTGTTGCATAATTCGCTCGAAACAGCGTAATCGAGCACTCCTTGCCCGAGGATTGATCTGCACTTCAGTTTCATCAGCCAGGATTGGCTTTCGGGTTATCACACGGCCGAGCGGTTGTCTGCCGCAGGTGCAGACTGGAAATGTTTTGGGACAGATACATGGGTTCTCAAGTTCTCTGAACCCTTGTTTAACCATTCGGTCCTCCAGTGAATGAAAGGATATAACACAGAACCGGCCGCCGTTTTTCAGCAATTTCGGTGCATCTCGCAGCAGTGTCTCCAGTTCTGCCAACTCATCATTCACAGCAATTCTCAAAGCCTGAAAAGAACGTTTAGCCGGGTGCTGTTTTTCACGTCTGGCTGCTGCAGGCATAGCCG
>JAAYBY010000311.1 GCA_012729935.1 Clostridiaceae bacterium
CGGCTGTAATTCTTCTTGTTTGTATTCACCGAGCTGCCAAATGCCCAGACAAGCATCAGGATGAACCCGACTATCGGGATGCCGAACAGGATGATCGTTCCCAGATACTGGCCCACGCTCATCGGTGCATCGTTGTTGACCGGTGCATAGGAAGGCTGCTGATAGGCATAAGACTGCGGCTGCGGTGGTGGTGGCGGTGGCGGTGGCGGTGGCGGCGGCGGTGCATAAGCGTGCACAGGGTTGGACGGTTGGGCTTTCTGTGGTGCATCAGCGACACTTAATGAGCCGCCGCAGCTTTCACAGAATTTTGCGTCATCTGGATTCTGTTTTCCGCAAGATGGACAAAACATGGTATTACCTCCCTCAATCTTTCGTTTTAGACTATGCCAGGCAGCAAAACCATTAGTGTGGTTTGGGACTGCCGCAGCTCACACAGAAATTGCCGGTGTTTTCCCGGCCGCAGGAACACACCCAGGTGCCGGGCACCGGCTGGCTGATGACAGGTTCCGGAGCAGGTTCGGAAACCTGACTGGCAGCCGGTTCTTCCGGTTCAGCCGGAGCCACGGGTTCCGAGACCGGCGGCTGAACAGGTACGGCCGGAACAACCGGCGGCTGCGGTGCAGGCGGTGTCTGGTAGGCCTGGGCAGGCGCCTGATAGGACTGCTGGTACGGTGGTGTGGCAGGCGGTGCCTGGTAGGCTGGCTGTGCCTTTTCCTTTTTCTGGAAAATACCCAGGGTCCGATCAGCCAGGTCTGACAAGACCGGCAGCTGCGCATCATTGCCCTTGGCAAGCTTCAGGATGGCGATCAAAGCGAAAACGAACAACGCAATATTCAGCAGGAAGCGGATCACGCTGTGGATGCCGCTAAAGACATTGATGACACTATACCAGTTGAACAAACCGAAAAATGCGTTAAACGCTGTGAAAATCCAGCCGATCACAGTTGTCGCGACGATGTATACGATATTCAGGTAAAAGGCCTGAAACGTCTGACGTGAAAGCCACTGGTCCTTTTCGAGCAGAACAGCATAAGCTAGAAATAAGACAACCAGCGTCGGTAAATTAAAGAACGCCAGTACAAAAGCAATAATAGCAATGGCTTTGAAATTCAAACCATACTTTCCCTGTGACATAGTGGATCCTCCATTTCTGTTTTCGACTTGGAATATTACTGTTTTCAGATTATCATATCAAAACCGTAAAATCAATCATCCACGATAGATAGCGTATATTCACTCTTTTTCTGGTTTCTGTAAGAATGAAAATGGGAATCAATTCAGAATTAGTTGAATTTGTCGCTCTGGATGAACCGTGATTGTTCAACAGGGGTGTAGTCATCATCGAGCGAACAGGTGTCGAGAACCCGGATAAAGACAGAAACGATTGCAGGATCAAACTGGCTTCCGGCACAGCGTTTCAACTCAGCGACGGCTTCCGGCACAGTCCGTTTTTTTCGATAGAGCCGGTCGTGGGTCATGGCATCAAACGCGTCTGCAACGGCGATGACACGCGCGATCAGCGGGATGTCACTGCCCTTTAAGCCTCTTGGATAACCATTTCCGTCCCAGTTCTCGTGATGGGTGTAGACGCCTTCGGCGATATCACTGAGCTCCGGAATGCCCTGTAAAATGTGATAGCCGGCTTCCGGATGCTTCTTGATCTCAATCCACTCTGCATCGTTGAGACGGCCAGGCTTGGTCAGAACCGGATCCGGAACAATGATTTTGCCGATGTCGTGCAGAATGGCCAACAGCTGCATGGAGTCGATCAGATCCGGATCAAGATCCATTGCCTGACCGATATGACGGCTCGCGCGTGACATCCGCTCAACATGGTCGGATGTCTCCGTACTCTTCTCATACAATAAATGCTGCAGCGACTGGAGAATCTTATGGCGATAACTGTTGGTGACCA
>JAAYBY010000048.1 GCA_012729935.1 Clostridiaceae bacterium
GGCAATTTCGAAGGATTATCTGATTCAGGCCGACCCATCTTTTTTCTCTTAAAAGCCAAATGCGCGATGATTGCCAATCGATTTGAGGTGGCGATCGGTGACAACCTCTTCGTTTTTCAACCCGTTTGACACTAAACAGAGTCTGTTTTACAGACGGAGGCATCAAATGTTCATAGTATCTGTTCTATGCGAAAATTCTGTTCGCCGCCGCGGCTTAAAAGCAGAACACGGTTTATCGCTATGGATTGAAGTCGACAACCAGTTCTTGTTGTTCGATACCGGACAATCAGCTGTTTATCTGGCTAATGCAGCGCATCTTGGCATCGATATCCGTAAAGCTGATCATATAATACTCAGCCATGGTCATTATGATCATGGTAATGGTCTTATCTCTTTCCCATTTGAGCGGGCGAATCAAAAGCTTATCCTTCATGTTCACCCGCTTGCTTTCTCTGAACGATACGCAGGTTCATCAGACCATAACAAAAGACCCGTCGGCCTCAATTGGCAACTCGCGGATCTAACCGTACGCTCCGACCGAATCGACTGGACAGACTCATCCGCTTACCTGACAGAACAAACACAGCTGCACACAGTATGCGAAAAGCCCTGCGAAACCGTTTCTCCTGGATTTCTGATCAAGCAGGATAATCTGCAGAAGAAGGACTATTTTCTGGATGAGCAGATATTGATATCCCGCCAGCCTGACGGCCTGGTCATCATCTGCGGATGCTGTCATTCGGGATTCATCCAGATGATGAACCGGGTAAATGAACGCTATCCCGGCGAACCCATTCACGCAATAATCGGCGGTTTCCATCTGGGCTCGGCAACAAACGCCCAGATGGAGGAAATTGAAATGTTGCTAAAGTCAATAACATGGAATTATCTGGTCCCC
Source organism: Clostridiaceae bacterium (assembly GCA_012729935.1). GTDB lineage: Bacteria > Bacillota > Clostridia > Saccharofermentanales > UBA5734 > JAAYBY01. The sequence continues at coordinate 899 of JAAYBY010000048.1, forward strand.
ATGCACTGTACCGGCCGGCAAGCCTGGTGTCGTCTCAGGTCTGTTTTTGGCGAAAAATGCCTGCTGTTCGAAACCGGAGATGTATTAACAATCTAAGCGGTCGGGCAATCAAACCAAAAGCGTGTGATCTGATCACGGCTTTCAACGCCGTATGATATCTGATGACGATCAAAAATTGATTGAACGATTGCAAGACCCAGACCAGTCCCATAAACGCGGTTGCCTGAAACTGGCGATCGGTAGTATCGTTTCCAGATTTGACTTAACTGATCCGGCGGTATGGTCTCACCGTGATTCTCTATTGTGATACGACACCGGCCATTTTCCTGGATGGCTGTCAGATTGATCGGCGTCTCCGGATCAGCATGGTTCAGCGCGTTTTGAATCAGATTGTGAAGAACCTGCTTCAAGCGTTCCGGATCAAAAATAATGCGCATCCCTTCCGGCTGACAGGTTGGTTTGATAGGCGTTGTCTTCTCAACGGATAGCTGGTCATAGTGCTGCGTTATCTCCTCTAATAACGGACAGATGGCAACTCGAGTTTGATTCAATCGGAGAACGCCTGCCTGCAGACGCGAATAATCAAGGATATCTTTTACAATCGCCGTAAGCCGATCCGCCTCCTGAGTGATCAGCGTAAGCTGCTGCTGGCGTTTCTCAGGATAAGGCCAGGTTACATCGCGAACCGTTTCAGCATAACCTTTGATGACGGATAGGGGTGCCCGAAGCTCGTGTGACACATTGGCGATCAGTTCCTTCTGCAGCTGATCAGACTTTTGCAGTTCAATGCTCAGATTGTTTAAGGCTTGCGTAAGCTGGCCGGTTTCATCGCCGCTGACAACCGGCAAAGATATCGAATAATCGCCTTTTGCCAGATGATCTGCTGCAGTCGTCACCGCTCGAATTGGCCGGGACAGACGTCTTGACAGAAAAATGGCCAGCACAATGGAAACAAATATCAGAATAAGCGTGATGATCCACAGCTGCTGTCGCAGAAGCCGCTCAGCCTCGTCGACATCGACCAGCGAAAAAACGGCAAATAGAATATTCTGATCAGATAATTTTTTGCCGATTATTCCGTAACGATCCCCTTGAGCGGCAGAGCCTACAAACTGGGGATCACCGTCAATGTTTTGTGGAATCATGGATTTCGCAGAGCGAACCATCATGCCCATCATCGGCAGACCTTGGGATCGGTATATCAACTGTCCGTCAGGACTCATAACGATCAGACTGGCATGCATCTCTTCTGATAGCTGGTCATAATCATCTCGATTGCGCAGAATCGCCTGATCGATTGCCCGGCCGACTGAACCAAGTTTCTCATTTAAATAGCTATGCCGCATCACACCTGCCTGAATCAGCCAGAGCAGGCTTATGGTAACAGCAGTCATGATGATATAACCGAAAAACAATTTGATTCCGATGCTTTTCATGAAACCCTCTCAGTTGAACAGCTTAGGTGCTTTCTTGCTTGCGATTGAAATCGGAACGATCTTCAGCTGTCTGATCGCTCACGTCAAAACGATATCCGGTTCCCCAGACGGTGCCAATCAAATGACGTTCGGAGCCAAGTTTGTCCCGCAGACTTCGAACGTGCGTGTCGACCGTTCGAGCATCACCATAATAATCGTAGCCCCAGACTTGATTAAGGAGTTGCTCCCGGGTAAAAGCGCGGTCAGGCCGTGCAGCAAGGAAGTGCAGCAAGTCAAATTCTTTAGGCGTCAAAATCAGGGGCTGATCGCTGATGGTTGCCCGCCTGGCAGTCGCATCAATGAACAGTGGCCCGATCTTCAGGATGTGACGGGTATCTTCGATCGCCCCCGAGCGCTTGAGCAGCGCTTTCATGCGGGCGATCAATTCTTTTGGACTAAACGGTTTACTGACATAATCATCAACACCCAGTTCAAAACCAAGCAGCCGATCATATTCTTCGTCGCGCGCAGTCAGCAAAATAACCGGCACCTGGCTTTTCTCCCGGATAACCTTCAAAACAGACCATCCATCCAAGCCTGGCATCATGATGTCCAGAACAACAAGTGAGAAGTTTTTGTCCTCCAGAATTTTCAGCGCAGACAAACCATCCGTAGTTTCTGTAAAGTTCCAATTTTCAGACAACGCATATTCCCGTATGATTGAACGGATGTTAACATCGTCATCTACCAGCAAAATGGA
>JAAYBY010000312.1 GCA_012729935.1 Clostridiaceae bacterium
ACAATGCCCATCAGAACAACAAAGAATTGTTCAACCAGAACTGGAAACGACAGTTTGGTGACATGACGCACCAGTTGACGGGATTCTTCTTTACGGTTCACACGTGCCTCCCTGTCCGCCGATTTTGAGGAAAGCCAAAAATATGGCTTCAGCGAACATCTTTGACCAAACGATTATAGCACAATCATTCAGGGTTTTCTGCGTCAGTTTACGATCGGTTCGTGGTAGAATGAAATAACCCCGATTATCTTCAGGAAGCATCGGAAAGGGTGTGTCGGTCGTGCATGCAGTTGACCTCATTATAAAAAAGAGAGACGGCGGAACATTATCTGATCAGGATATACGCTGTTTCATCGATGGCGTGACACAGGACAAATGGCCGGATTATCAGATTTCAGCACTGCTGATGGCGATGTTTCTGCGCGGTTTGACCGTGTCGGAAACAGCTGCCATGACGCTCGCGATGGCACAATCAGGAGCCGTTTTGGACTTGTCCTCAATACCGGGAATCAAAGTAGACAAACACAGCACCGGCGGCGTCGCTGATACGACTACACTCATTCTTGCGCCGCTCGTCGCAGCCTGTTCTGTACCGGTCGTTAAGATGTCCGGCCGCGGATTGGGATTTACCGGGGGGACCATCGATAAACTGGAATCAATACCTGGATTCCGTGTCTCACTGACAATCGATGAAGCGATCCGGATCGCGAGATTGAACGGTCTTGTTGTCATGGCACAGACCGATCAGCTGACCCCGGCGGATAAAAAACTCTATGCACTTCGCGATGTAACAGGGTCTGTCGAAAGCATCCCGCTGATCGCAGCCAGTATCATGAGTAAGAAAATTGCCTGTGGTGCTGACGCGATTGTCCTGGATATCAAATGTGGCAAGGGTGCCTTCATGCACGACCTCAGGCAGGCAAGACAACTGGCTGAGACGATGGTGGCAATCGGCCGGCAGACTGGTAAGCGCGTCATCGCAGTTATCACGGGAATGGATCAGCCGCTGGGGCGAAAAATTGGCAATGCACTGGAAGTCGAAGAAGCGATTTCCGTCTTGAAAGGTGAAACGCAAGGCGACTTGCTTGATGTCACGCTGACACTCGGTTCAGAGATGCTGATGGCTGCAGATGCCGCTGTTTCAAGAGAACAGGCTCGAAATCAGCTGACGCGTGCGCTTGAGAACGGCAGCGCCCTTGAGCGATTTCGCATGTTCCTTTCCGCGCAGGATGGTGACACGCGAGTTATCGATCAGCCGGAGCGGCTCACCCATGCATCACACCGAAGCGTCTGGCATGCCAACCAGAGCGGCTTTCTGGCTGCCATTGAGACAGCTGAACTCGGGCGCCTGTTTGTCGATCTCGGAGGAGGCCGGTTGGCCAAAACCGACTCGATCGATCGATCCGCCGGTATGGTTTTGCATGCACGGGTTGGTGATCCGGTTTCATCTGGCCAGCCACTGGTTACGCTTCAGGCAGACCATCAGGGAAAACTGGACGCAGTCTACCAGCGGCTGCCGGACATATTTACCATTAGCAGCAAGCCGGTTTCACGTCCGCCCGCTGTTATCGATATCATTCGCTGACTGGAGGCACATTATGAAACGGATGACAATCATTATCCTGGACAGCGTCGGTTGCGGTGCTGCACCGGATGCAGCACTTTACGGGGATGAAGGCTGTAACACACTGGCACACATAGCTGAGGCTGTCCCTGATTTAAAACTGCCGAACTTGGCCGAACTGGGTCTGGGACACATACCCGGAACAGCCGGCATTCCGCTTAGCCGCAACCCAGCAGGAAATTATGGCCGGATGCAGGAGCAGTCACCCGGCAAGGATACAACAACAGGCCACTGGGAGCTGGCTGGAATCCGCCTGACCCGGCCTTTTCCCGTTTATCCCGACGGCTTCCCACCGGAAATTGTGTCATTGCTTGAACAGGCTTTTAACCGATCCATCCTGGGCAACATTCCAGCTTCGGGTACAGAAATCATTAACCAGTTAGGCGACGAACATGTACGCACCGGGTTCCCTATCGTGTACACGTCTGCAGATAGTGTGCTGCAAATAGCGGCGCATGAATCAGTCATCCCACTTGAGCAGCTTTATCTGTATTGCCGACTGGCTCGTGAAATCATGCAGGGTGAACATGCGGTCGGCCGGATTATTGCCCGCCCGTTTTCAGGTTCTTCCGGTCTTTATCAACGGACTGTCAACCGCCATGATTTTTCACTTGAACCGCCTGAACCAACTATTCTTGATTGTGCAGTCCAATCAGGACTCACGGTCACCGGCATCGGTAAAATAAACGATATTTATACCGGTCGCGGTGTGACCAGAGCCATCCCGACAAAAAGCAATCAGGATGGAATTGAACAGACCATTGCCGCCATGCGTGAATCATCCGATGACATCATTATGACTAACCTGGTTGATTTTGACATGCTCTACGGTCATCGGAATGACCCGCGCGGCTACGCTGACGCCCTGATGCAATTCGACCATTTTCTGCCAGACCTTCTGAAGGAAACAAGTTCGGAGGACCTGATGATTATAACGGCCGATCATGGCTGCGATCCGACATTCCCGGGAACGGACCACACCCGGGAGTATGTACCGCTCCTGACCTATTCTCCCGCACAGCAGCCAGGACAAAACCTGGGGACACGGGCGTGTTTCTGCGATCTTGCTGCAACAATCGCTGATTATTTTGAACTCAAGCCATGGCCGCGAGGTGCTGGTTTTTATCAGAAAGGGACAGGTAAACATCCGTGACACAATGGAACAGACAAACCTTGGCTAAACTGATCGATCATGCGGTACTGTCTCCAACCGCGACAGTGGCAGATGTTGAGCAGGCCTGCCGTATTGGCAAGCAATACAGCGTTGCCAGCGTCTGTGTACGCCCGTCCGATGTGACGACAGCCTATAACCTTCTTAAGTCGACCCGGACATGTGTCAGCACGGTCATTGGCTTCCCGCACGGAACAACAATAACCAAAGCCAAGATGGCAGAAGCTGAGCAGGCAATGATGGATGGCGCCAGGGAACTGGATATGGTCATTAACATCGGTCGAATGCTGTCAAATGACACACAATACGTCCAGCATGAAATACAGCAGATCGCGCAGATGGTTCATCAGGAAAAATGTCTGCTGAAGGTTATTCTTGAAATGTGTTATCTGTCCGCTGATCTGAAGCAAACGGCCTGCTCAATCGCTGTCAGCGCAGGTGCTGATTTTCTCAAGACATCAACCGGTTTTGCTTCAAGCGGTGCCACGCCTGAAGATGTCCGTCTGATGCGCGAGATCGCGCCCGGGAGAGTCGGCATCAAAGCGTCAGGCGGCATTCGGGATCTGGTTCAGATGATCACGCTGGTCACATCAGGTGCAAACCGTATCGGGACATCTTCAACAGCGAAAATTATGATGGAGGTCAAGTGACAGCCGATACACGATTAAAAAACCTGTACTGTATGCGTATTCTGCAAGAAAGCGGTGAACAGGTCTACAAACAACAAATGATCATGCTATAATGGTCATAAAATCATCATTTTTAAGCATATAGTTTACGGAGGTATCCTGAATGAGTGAGCATGCGGTCTATTGCCCATTACTGAAAAAAGACATCCGCCGTTCTGTCTGCCAAAAAATCACCTATGCTGCGGAAGGACGCATCAGCCATGCCGTTGTCCCGGAAATCGAAGATTGGACTAATGCGAAAAACGTGTGTGCTGATTGTGTCAATGCTTACTGGAACAAGAACAACATGCAAATCGACGTATAAGCATAATGACGCGATACGTCCGATTATTGATGTTCCGTCATTCCCGCGAAGGATGTACCTGCCTGATTTTTTGACCGGTACAGCTTCTCGGGAAGCCGGCCTGCAGGAGGATCACGATGTTACCTCAAGCGTTTCCTTATTCAAAATTTCTGAAAATGAAAGAAGCCAAAGAAAAAAGATTTTTGCAGTTATTGTCCGGCGAAGATTGGTTTGTCCCGGTTATCCAGCGCCCCGGTGTTGCTGAACAATATGGCGGCCTATGCAGCGACCGTGAGAAAACCCTCGAGTTTCAACTTGATTTTCTCAATACCTATCTTGAACTTCAATCCGACTTAATCTATGACTATCTGGAGCCCTGGCATGGCGTCGGCATTTACGCATCAGCATTTGGCTGCCCGCTATACTGGAGTAAGCACACTGCTCCACAGACGCATCCGATTTATAATACGGCTGAAGAAATTGCTCATTATCGAAAGCCGGATATTGACAACTGCGAAGTCATGCAGATGGTTCTTGAGACCATACGCTATTTTCGTGAACAAACCGGTGATATGCTTGATATCGCACTGACAGATACCCAAAGTCCAAATGACACGGCCAGCCTGATTGTTGACACCTGTGAATTTTTCGTTTTATCCAGAACAGATCATGAGCTGATACAGCCGTTGATGCAGGATATAACGGATACAATGATTCAATTTACAGAACGCCAGCTGGAAGCACTGGGAAAAACAGCAACGCAGCCGGGCCACATCATGATTTCTTCACCGAAGCTCAAAGGCATCAGCCTGTCTGATGACAATATGGCCGTTCTTGATCCCCTGTCGTACAAAACCACATCAAAACCTTACAACGAGCAGCTGTCAAAGCATTTCGGCGGTGTTGCCATTCACACGTGCGGCAATTTTGCGCATACAGCAGAGACACTGCTGGAAACAGAAGGACTGTATATGGTTGACTGTGCGATCGGTTATGCCGCAGATCCGACACCAAATGATCCGGCAGTCATCCGCCAGCGCTTTGCGGGAACTGACATATTGGTTAAAGTACGTCTTGGAGCCGATGAGCTGCACCTTCTTGAGCCGCTCATTGACCGGAAACTCAAGCTGATTGTTGATATTTCAACGACCGGAACGATTGCTGAGAAAAACCAACAATATGAGGCGGCAAAGCGTGCGATCGACGATTACGTGTCATCATCCACCTGACCGTTTGTGTTCAGCTGGCCGAAGAAGCCGACTTTCAAAAAATCGATCAGCATATTCAGGCGCTTTTCAACTTCGGCAGAAGACGGCACTTCGCCCGGATCAAACATGATTTCATCATAGTGCATCATCATGAACCAGATGATTTTCGCAGAAAAATCCATAGGAAAGCGATCCGATATTCGGCCATGCTGAACGGCTGACTGAATGACTGCCATAAACGACTGGCCGATGTCCGATTGATACCGCTCATGGAATTCCACTCTGATCGGACCTGTCTCTTTCATCAACTGAACGCCAAACAAATACAGGTCAGGCTGCTCCTGCATAAATAGAGAAGCGGCCTGGACTTGTATTTTCAATAATTCAAACAAATCAATTTCGCTGTGCTTCAGTGTGTCAGCCATTCGGGCAAAATAGGTTTTTTTCAAATCGACCAGCTGCTCAACGATCGAAAAAAACAGCGCTTTCTTGTTGTCGAAATAGTGGTAGAAAGTTCCTTTCGACAGACCGGCATCCCGGATGATTCGATTAACCGATGCGGCCTCATAACTTCGGGTGCTGAATTCCCGAACAGCAGCCGCTATGATTTCTTCCCTCTTGGATATCATTAATCCATATCCTCATCATCGATCATTTTGTTGTTTTTCCTGCTTTGCAGCATGCGCCAAACCTTCATTTTCAAAATGCCGATTACAACCACGCCAACTCCAATTAATACCCACCAATACCATTCCATTTCCTTTACCTCCCTTTTGTCAGTTATGCATCTGCAGTCCCTTATGAATCCGAGGGGCTAAAACAACGAATACGACCAGACAGATTAAAACGATCGCGCCGACATAGATCAGCATCTGAAACCAGTCGCCATCTTGTGACAAAATCATATCATTGGCGCGATAGGCCCAGAAAAATGGTGACCAGTAGAGAAACGGATGCCACTTGTCTGCCAGCAATTCGTAGGCGATAATCGATCCGGCCAGCGGTAAAAACATTAGCTTCACACTGCCGGCTGCTTCCATGACATCGGTTCCCTGAATGCCCTGGATAAAACCGATCAGCAGGCTTAGAACGGTTAATGAAGCTATCACCAGGACTGCCTGTGCCAGATTGATCTGGCCAAATCCCGTAATCAGCAGACAGCTGATCGAGATCACAACAGCAAAGACCGTGCCTATTAAACTTTTACCAAAAATAAACAGCCAGCGGGAAACAGGCGTGACATGGACGGCACTGATGGTTCGGTCCGTCTTTTCTTCGATAATATTCAGGGCAATCAACATACCTGATAAAACTGAAATCATCAGCAGCAGGGCATTGACCATTATTTTCTTGATCGGCGTGATGGTCCGTCCAAATTCGATGATCTCAGAATGCGTGTTGTCTATTGTCGCCCCGGTATCATAAAGGTAGTTGATCAATTTGGCATAATCAACAATTGAATCCGGCTCATTCCCTTCCGCCAGCAACGTCATCTCCTTTTCGTCAACGATGATGCCAATGGTATGATCGCGCCTCAGTACGCGATCCTCAACAGCCTTGCGGTCCCGGAGCAGATGCACATGCGCGAATTGATCAAAATAGGCAGCGCGATCATCGTCGGTGCCATCAACCATGGCAACCTGAACCGTTGTATCATGAATGCCCGGAGAGATAAAGAGAATAGCGACGGCAAACAGCAGCGGAAATACGATAACAATCACAGGAATAGCTTCGCGCGTGTTGACTTTCAAATCACGAATAAAGAGCGTCCAGAGTCGTTTTAACATGCGTCCACCTCCTTACAGCTGTTCGCGATAGCGTTTGTCTGTCCAGACGAATAAAACCAGTCCGGCCAGCAAAAAACCGATAGTAACGATCCAGGTGTACAACTGGTTTCGTGCACCCGTCATCATATCCTTGAAAGCCTGTATGACAAAACCGGATGGGATCAGGGTCACCCAGACAGGATTCCAGTCCGGCAGAAAATAAGAGACAACGGGAACCATCAGCAGAATCAATACAATAAAGATTGTGCCAAAGGCCTTCGTAATATCCTTAAAGAAACTGGCAACCAGCAGTCCCAGTACAGACGAGAAAAATCCGCTGGTCAAGAGAAGCGTCAAGGCAGCTGGATAGTTCATTCTTGAACCCATGACGGGAATCGTAACGATCAGACCTGAAACCGCAGCAGTCAAAAGGACAACCAGTATCTTGCTCAGCATATACTGCCGCACGGATGAAGCAGTCACCGCAAAGGCGCTGATCACACCTTCCTGCTTGTCGAGAAAAACATAGGCGGCCATGATAAACATGCCCATAAAGCAGCTGTTAAATGTGATCACGGCTGGAATCGTGTTTTCGCGATCGTTGAGCGGCTGACCACCGGTGTTTAAATATTGAACAGTCTGGGAATCCAGGCTGGTTTCATCGATGTCCGTCAGATTCAGGACAGCTATCAGATTCTTGAACCGTTTTGTTTCATAGCCCTGCAAATAATACGTGTAATGAAGCTCATTCTTTTGATCGAGTGAAACAACAAAACCGAGCTTCCTGTTCTGGTCGGACAATGAACGCACCTGTTCCTTGCTGTCCAGTAAATAGATGTGTTCTGTTTCGGTTTCGATCAGACGGGCGTCTATTTTCTCTTCTGCTGCTTCAATGCTGACAGGTTCGGCCAAACCATCAATATCCTCCTCCAGAAGGCGATCAATCAAGATATCTCGCATCTGCTGCGGCAAATCGATCATCAGGTACTGTGTCTGAACCACACGGATCTGCTCCGGAACAGCCCACAGCAGAACCGCTAGAATAACCACCGCAAACATCAGCTCAATGTAGAAATAGAAGCTGCGCGTCGCGAGGATCAACTCTTTCTTGAAGCTGTACCAT
>JAAYBY010000313.1 GCA_012729935.1 Clostridiaceae bacterium
GAGCAGCATCAGTCAGACTCTTTTCGGCAATCTCCAACAACTTTCCTTTTCCCCTGATACCATGCTTTTTCGGACCGTATATCACATTCTCCAAAACAGTTTTAGGAAACGGGTTTGGTTTCTGGAAAACCATCCCCACCCGTGTCCGCAGTTCCTCAACATAGATGTCTTTACCCAGGATATCGCTGCCATGATAAAGCAGATGACCACTCATCCGGACTGATGGTATCAACTCAACCATCCTGTTCAGCAGTTTGAGAAATGTCGATTTACCACACCCTGAAGGCCCGATAATCGCTGTCACCTCGTTTTGATAGATGTTTATATTCACATCGTTCAACGCCTTTGCATCGCCGTACCATAGGCTCAGGTTCTGTGCTTCAAAGACAGCCTGCTTTTGATCGGGAGCAATCGTCGCTCCACCTTCACCGTAAAGCATCATGGGCTCCAGTCGATTGTTGTTGTCTGTGTTAAACTGCATCTGCATGATCGATCTCCTATTAGTACTTGCGCTGAAATTTATTTCTGATGACGATTGCGATGGCGTTCAAAGCAATCAACATGATCATCAGAACAACAATCGTAGCTGCCGCCAGATTTGCATATTCAGCCGTCAGGACAGCATCCAGAGTCCAGTAATAAATTTGGATGGGCAGAACGGTAAAATCATCCATTAAACCAGATGGGATCCGCATAATCAGCGTCGGGATCCCCAATACTACGAGCGGTGCTGTTTCACCGATGGCTCTGGATAGTGCAAGGATGGTGCCTGTCAGAATCCCCGGCAGTGATGCGGGAAGCACCACGCGCCTGATCGTCGTCCATCGCGTTGCGCCCAGTGCATACGATGCTTCACGGATATAACCGGGAACCGCTCGGATCGCCTCCTGGGCGGACACGACAACAATAGGCAGCACCAGCAAGGACATCGTCAGACCACCAGCCAGAATACTGGATCCCAGACCCAGAAGTCGGCTGAAAACGGTCAGTCCAAGCAGGCCGAAGATAACGGATGGCACACCGGCCAGATTGGAAATATTGGTCTGGATAATACTTTGGACACGGCCTTTGCCTGCGAATTCCTCCAGATAAATAGCCGTTGCCACTCCGAGTATTACTGTAACCGGTATGACAACCCCCATCATCATCAGCGAACCGACGATGGGTCCCTTGATACCTGCTTTTTCGGCAAAAATCGAAAGATTTCCGGTCAGGAATTTACTGTCAAGCCAGCCGATGCTGTCTCTAACGATGCTGACAATCAAGATCGACAAGATGATCAGTGCTGACGCTGTCACAGCGAAAAACAAAGCCCTGGCAAAATAGTTGAACCAGATGCGACGCTTCATTCGGCTTCTTGCTGCAGTTGATGACAAATGCGGTCTCGACACAACAAGATCTGCGCCTGTCCTATTCTTTTTTTCAGATCCAATGCTCATCATTATCTGTGCATCCTCGATTCAGATTAATAAATTTCCTTAAATCGCCTGGAAATTTTCCTGGCGATCAAATTCAGTGCCAAAGTAAAGATAAACAGCAGCAACCCCACGGCATACAGGCTGTAATAACCTACGGTTCCGCTGCCGGCATCTCCGCTGGTGAATTCCACGATGTAACCAGTCATCGTCTGCATGGATTGAGTGATATCCAGCGTAAATTTCTTTGAGCTGCCACTCGCGATCGCGACGATCATGGTCTCACCGATCGCCCGGGACACACCGAGGACGAGAGACGCAATGATGCCAGACAACGCCGCCGGTACGACAACGCTCCAGGTCGTCTCCAGCCTGGTTGTTCCCAGAGCCAGAGAGCCTTCTCGAATGGCATCAGGAACGGCCCGCATGGCATCTTCCGATAGTGATGTCACCATCGGTATAATCATGATGCCCATAACGATACCGGGGCTGAGCGCGTTTTTTGCTCCCAGTCCCGGAATCAGCTGTGCTAAAAGCGGTGTAACAAACGAGTAGGCAAAAAAGCCATAGACGATGGTTGGGATGCCCGCCAGAATTTCTACAATCGGTTTCAATATTCTCCGGATCCGCTCCGATGCATACTCACTCAGATACATGGCGGTCATCAGCCCGATCGGTGCAGCAACCATCATCGCAATCAGTGAGGTAATCAGCGTACCCGTTATCAACGGTATGAATCCAAAAGAAGGTTCAGCCCGCAGCGGTGCCAATTCTGTACTGAAAACTTCTTTGAACGGTACTTGACGAAAGAACAAAAACGCATCGCCCACCAAGGTCAGTACAATGCCGACTGTAGTCAGAACGGACAGCGAAGCAGCCAGAAAAAGCAGATACCGCACCCAGCGTTCCTGTCTATCTTGACCTTGCAGACGCAAACGCGTCAACTTTCTGAGTATCATTTTTTGCTTATTACTCGTCATGATAATCGCCTTTCAGCTAACACGCGCAAAACGAGAAGTCTGATGCTTCTCATCCTGCCGCGTTTGAAATTGTTTTTCCAGTTATCGTCTGATCAGCCGATACTGTTTAGTGTTTCGAGGTATGCCTGATACTGATCATCCGGCAAAGGAGCAAATCCATTTTCGCCTGCCAGATTAGGTGCGCCCTTTTCAACGACATACTTCGCGAAGTCCAATACCTGTGGTTTCTCTTTTGCGTACTTCAGATTGACGTACGTGAATACGGGTCTGGTAAATCCTGCATAGGGGGCATCTTCACCGATCGTTTCAAGCGTAGGTTCAACAGGTCCGCTGCCAAAATCGATTTTAACGGCGGTCAGCTTGTCCTGATTGCTGATGTAGTAGCCAAAGCCGAAGAAGGCAATCGCGTTTTTCTCATTGGAGACCAGATCAACCAGTGTTGCGTATTCCTGCTGCAGGTTTACTGTTTTGACCATATCCTGTTTGCCAAGAATATTCTCGTAGAAGAATTCATACGTTCCATGGTTTTCATTCGGGCCGTAGAAAAGTATTTTCTCTTCCGGCCAGTCAGACCGTATATCGGACCATTTGACCTTGTCGTCTGCAGTCGTTTTGCCTGACAGATACATGTTGACGACTTCTTCTCTGGTCATTTCCGTTGCCCAGTCATTCTCCTTGTTGATGACCATCGTTAAACCATCGAGAGCCAGCTTGATCTCCATAACATCCGTTTCATAATCGAAACCGTTTTCTTTCAATTGAGCTATTTCTTCTTCCTTGATTGCTCTCGACGCATCCGAAAAATCTGTTTCACCGGGTATGA
>JAAYBY010000314.1 GCA_012729935.1 Clostridiaceae bacterium
AAGGCGAAAAACACAGTTTTGTTAATCTTTTCGCTGTTCTTTTACGCTTGGGGAGAACCCATCTGGGTCGTTCTGATGATCATAACCGGCATCATGATCCACTGGGCTGGCCTGCGCATCGACCGTTATCGCGGCACCCGTAAATCAAAGCGTTATCTGGTCTTTGCCATTGTGACGGCACTTGCTTCACTGGCTGTATTTAAATACAGCGGTTTTGCAGTCGAGAACATAAATGCGCTCTTCGGGTTATCGCTGCATGTGCCGAGCTTCAGCCTGCCGATTGGTATCTCGTTTTATACGTTCCAGACACTGACTTATGCCATCGACCTGTATCGCGGACAGACAAACGTTCAAAAGTCACTTCGCAATTTTCTGTTGTACGAAGCCTTATTTCCTCAGCTGATTGCCGGACCGATTGTCCGTTACGCCGATATCGCAGAACAGATCAACAATCGAAAAATGACCTGGAGCGGCTTTTCCAAAGGCATCAGCCGTTTCCTGATCGGCCTGGCGAAAAAGGTGCTGATTGCTAATTACGCCGGACAAATCGTCAGCCAAACCATCGCGGACAAGCTGTCCGGGGCCAGCGTGCTGGATGCCTGGATCGGCATCATTGCTTTTGCGTTTCAAATCTATTTTGATTTTTCCGGTTATTCCGACATGGCCATCGGGCTGGGACATCTTTTCGGCTTTCACTTCAAAGAAAATTTCCGTTATCCGTATGTATCCGCTTCAATCACTGAATTCTGGCGACGCTGGCATATTTCGCTCAGCACCTTTTTCAGGGACTATGTCTATATCCCGCTCGGTGGCAACCGGCGCATGCAGGTTCGCAACATGTTCATTGTCTGGGCATTGACCGGACTATGGCATGGCGCCAGCTGGAATTTCATCTTCTGGGGGCTATACTTTTTCCTGCTCCTGTTCCTGGAGAAAAAAGTACTGGGTCGTTTTCTCGAGAAAATCCCGCGTGTTTTCGGACATCTGTACACTCTTTTTGCTGTTCTTCTGGGCTGGGTATTCTTTTATTTCACCGATGCATCCAGTATCTTTATGATGCTGCGGCTGATGTTTGGTTTTTCCGGCCAGGCATTTGCCGGACCGACGGCAGTTCTGCTGCTTCGTGAGAACATTCTGTTTTTTGTGATTGCTGCCGTCGCTTCAACACCCTTCGTCGCCCGGACCGCTCATCGCCTCAATCCGCTCCAGTTAAGGCAAAGGCGTCCTGCACTGCTCGCTTTCAGCATCTCGCTGCATGTACTGATGCTGTTCATCTGCACCGCTTCACTCGTTGGCTCAACGTATAATCCGTTTCTCTATTTTAGATTTTGATAAGGAGGCACCCATGAAAAGAGACCATATCGCCATGGTTGCACTGGTCATCATCCCGCTCTATCTGCTGACATTGGTCAACATTGTCTGGCCGAACCAGGCCGTTTCTGCTGATGAAAACCGTACGCTGAAACAGCGTCCGGCCTTTAGTCTTAAGGCCCTGGCCAACGGTTCGTACACACTTGAATTTGAAGAATTCTTTTCTGACCAGTTTCCATTCAGATCGTTCTTCGTTCAGACGAACCAGCAGCTGACAGATCTGATTAAAAAACCCTTTGCCGGTGATGTCGAAATTATTGAAGGATCGGACGACGAAGTCGATTTAGGTGAAGGAGAACGGATTGAACCAGATCCGGAGGATATTGTTGTTTTGCCGACTCCAACGCCCGCTCCGTCCGGGGAATCGACGACAACGACAGAGCCAACGGAAGAAACAAGCGAAACGACCAGGGATCCTGTCCCAACACCGACGCCTGAACCGACACCGACGCCTGAGCCGACACCGACACCGCCTTCAGTAGAAGGTCCTGTTGAAACGATATCCGGTGTCATCATCGTAGAAAACCGTGCGATGGAGCTTTTCTATTTCAGCGAAAGCCGAACAGAACGCTATGTGACGCTGGTCAACCGTCTGCAGAGTCAATTGACGAACAGTCAGGTCTATAGTTTAGTCGCACCAACCGCGGTTGAATTCTACTCACCTGAATCCTATCATGATCTCTCCAGCTCACAAATCGATGCAATTGCCAACATCTACGGCCGTCTTGACTCATCGATCGAAACCGTAGATGCCTATCGGTCAATCGTATCACGCTGGGAGGATTACCTCTATTTTCGCACGGATCATCACTGGACTGCGCGTGGTGCCTATTGTGCCTATGAGGCATTCGGTGCCGTCGCGGGATATGAACCGCTGCCGCTGGACCGCTTTGAAACCGGCATCGTACCGGGAGATTTTCTGGGCAGCCTGTATCGCTACACCAAGAGCAGTAAACTGAAGAACAATCCTGATTTTGTCGAATACTTCCTGCCTACGGTCAGCAGCGAAGGTATCGCCTTCACCGACACGACCATGGCACAGGGCTACCGGATCCAGGCCGTGCATACGACTGTCGAAAGCAGCAACAAATACCTGGCTTTTATTCAGGGGGATAACCCACTCGTCCAGTTCAAGACGGATCTGACCAATGGCAAGAAAATTGTTGTCCTGAAGGAATCCTTTGGCAATGCGCTGGTTCCCTTCCTGCTCAATCATTATGAAGAGGTCTATGTCATTGATCCGCGCAGTCTGTCAGCCGATCTGCCGGCCTTCATTGAGCAGCACGGTATACAGGATGTCCTGATTGTCAATTATGCCTTTGCCGTTACCAATACAAAGTGGCTTGACGGATTTGAGGCCATGATTCGATAATCAGCTTCCCTGAATCAAATTAAGGGATCAGAACCGGCCAGCGGATACCGTTTTTGTTCACAGAACGGACAGCACGCGATCAGGCTGAGATGGGTTGCCATCGGTTCCATCGGCGTAAAATAATCCGCCAGATTGAGACAGGACGCTGCAAACGATTCGGGTGTCAGCTCCAGAGCCAGTGTACAATGAGGCACCCAGTTTTCTTCGCGATACAAAGGTGAGAATCCCGTACACAAAGGCTCCAGTGTATCATTGATGTCACGGTGAAGCTGCAGCAGCGACTCGTCGACGATCGGTGCAAGATAGAGGACTGTCAGATTATTCGGGAAAAAACCGGCACTGGCCAGTTTAATTGAAATGGGTATCAGTTTTTCAGCAGTCAGCTGGGTGATTGCGCTGTCAACGGCTTCAATGTCGTGCGTGTCAAACTCAGCAAGTGTCAGGTGCGGCCTCAGTCCAGCCAGCAAAAG
>JAAYBY010000049.1 GCA_012729935.1 Clostridiaceae bacterium
CGCGTCAGTTCCTGTCCGTACAACGGCAGAGCTGCTTCAAAGCGAAGCGTGTCACGGGCACCAAGCCCTGCCGGAGTCAGTCCGGATGACTGACCGGCATCCATAATCTGATCCCACAGAAAAGCCGCATGTCCGGCATCCATATAGCATTCAAATCCATCTTCACCGGTATAGCCGGTTCGTGACAGCAAGACAGGCCGGCCGGCCAGCTTCAGATCATTGACAAATCTGAAAAAGCGAACGGAATCCAGCGGGGTATCCGTCAGCTGTTGTAAAATCTGTTCGGCCAGCGGCCCCTGTACAGCGAGTTGGGCGATTTCGTCTGACTGGTTCAGCAATGAAACCTGTCCGCTCAGATGATCCCGGATCCATATTTCATCAATTCCCGTGTTGGACGCGTTGACGACCAGCAGCCAGCGTTGCTGTGAAAATCGATAGAGCAGCAGATCATCAATCACACCACCCGTTTCTGTGCACATTGGAGAATAAATTGCCTGTCCATCTTTCGCTCGGGTGAGATCATTGGTAACCAGCCGCTGCAGATTATCCAATGCGTCCGGTCCCTCGACCAGGAGCTCTCCCATATGTGACACATCGAATAATCCGGCTCTCTCACGAACAGCACGATGCTCTTCAAGGATCCCGAGATATTGCACGGGGAGTGACCAGCCGAAAAAATCGATTAATTTACCGCTAGCTTCCTGATGTTTCTGATACAGCGGAGTCTGTTTCATACTGTAAACCTCCAGTTCCGGTTTAAGTCTTTTTAATCCATGCTTGATCAGCAGTGTCTCACTGTCACCCTGATTTCGAAGAAAAAGGAAGACGACCAGCAATAGTGTCATCTTCCTCTGTTTCGAAACCTGAGAGATTCATCCCCTTTATACATGGGGTTTGCTCCTTCGGTGCCATTGCTGGCTTTTCAGAGTCATGTCCGAATACGGTCCTTTTGCCTGAAAGATTCACGCGACCTGTGACACAGTCTGCTTACTTCTTCGGCGCTTGTTGCCAAGTCTCTTCCGTATTCATCTGCCATACCCGATTCAATTGTGCCTTCATTGTAGCGAATCAGGTTTCTGTTGGCAATAGAAATTGAATGGTTATTCAGTTTGCTGAAGGGCTGTGATGAGCGTTGTCACAGTTTGTGCCGCATCTCCCATCAACAGCGTTGCATGGTGATGATCCTGATACAACGGGTTGTCGACACCGGCGTATCCCGGCTTCAAATCATAATTACAGATAATCAGGTGTTTTGCCTGTCCAACATCGAGTACCGGCATACCATAGATGGGCGTACCTTCAGCTGTATTCGCCGCCGGATTGACAACATCGTTGGCGCCGATAATCAGGGCGACATCGCAGGCAGCAAATTCCGGGTTGATCGTATCCATCTCATACAGTTGCTCATACGGTATGTCGACCTCGCACAGCAAGACGTTCATATGGCCGGGCATTCGGCCGGCTACCGGATGAATTGCGAAGCGGACGCGGGCGCCCTGCCCTTCGAGTATGTCCGTCAGTTGGCGGACTGCCTCCTGGGCCTGAGCCAGCGCCATGCCGTAACCGGGCACAATGATGACGTCCTGAGCGTTCTGCAGATGGCCAACGGCTTCTTCGTATGGATCAGCTGATGCAGCATCGTCCGTTTCAGCAGGAGTCTCCTCAGGACCAGTCTCATCCACAATCGGATGTCCCGAGGGTTGATCCGCCTCTGACGGCCGGTTCACAACTTGTGTCTGTTGCTCTGTCCGGGTACCGTGAGCGGTTTGTCCAAGCAAAATCGATTTGAGTGACCGGTTCATGGCGCGACACATCATTTGTGTCAACAGAAGGCCGGATGCACCCACGACCGAACCGGCTACAACCAGCAGATAGTTTTCGATGACCATGCCGGCGATTGAACCGGCAACACCGGACAGCGCGTTCAGCAGTGATATGGTGATCGGCATATCAGCACCGCCGACACGCAGAGCCATAACGATCCCAAACAAGCTTCCCAGCAATAAGAACCCGATCATGCTCACTGATGAACGGATCAAATTCATGGCAGACAGCGGTATGGCCGCAGCCGTCAGAAGCAGCAAAACTCCTGTGATTACAGCGTGTCCGGGAAGAACAACCGGTTTTTGAGTCATGAGCTGCTGTAGCTTTGCAGCCGCGATCATGCTGCCGGTAAATGTCACTGCGCCGACAGCCAGTGCGAGAGCAGCCGTAATCGTCAAAAACGCGTTCGGCTGTCCGCTCTGCTGCCAGGCAATAATGGCGATTAAAGCGGAGGACGCACCACCAAATCCATTCAGCAGAGCAACCGTCTGCGGCATGTGAATCATCTTCACCCGCCAGGCGAGCAATAAACCGATCAGCAAACCGATCAACAGACAAATCCACAGCCCCATCAGATCGATTATACCTGAGTGCCACATCGTCAGAAGAATTGCCAGCAATGCGCTGACCGCACTGATCCGGTTGCCCAGAACAGCAGTTTGAACGCGGCTCATCAGACTGATTCCAGCCAGTATTCCGAGAACCAACACAGCGGATGCCACATAAAAGACCGTATCAGTCATGTGAATCACCTGCCTTTGCCTTTTTGCTGCGGAAGAAGCGCAGCATTCGTTCTGTAACACCAAAACCGCCGGCTACATTTATCATCGCGAGAATTATCGCAAGGTAGCCAAGCCATCGACTGCCGGTGCCGGCAGCGGCAGCTGCTGTTCCCAGCGCGCCCAGAACAGCAAGACCGGACAAGGCGTTCATACCGGACATGAGCGGTGTATGAAGCAGCGTCGGCACCTGCCCGATTAAACGATAGCCAATCAGGGCAAAGACAATAAACAATCCGATAATTAACGCAGGATGCATGATCAGAACTCCTTCTTGGTTATGATTCGTTCATCGCCTCAAGGGCGGCTTCATGAACAATGGCTCCGTCAATCGTTGTCAGAATAGACGCCGTAATCTCATCCGTCCGATCCAGTTTGATCGCTTTATTTTCAGTCAGATAATGCAACAGGTTGACACAGTTTCTGGCAAACAGCCAGGTGGAGCTTACTGGAAGCATACCGGGGATATTCTTGATGCCATGGATGGTTATCTGATTCTCGACAATGGTCTCGCCTGGCTGTGTCACCGCGCAGTTACCTCCCTGATCGATCGAAATATCAACGATCACAGAACCAGGTTTCATGCCGGCCACCATCTCACGCGTCAGCAGCACAGGCGCTTTCTGGCTGGGAACCAGTGCGGAACAAAAAACGATGTCTTTGTCTTTGATCGCTTCCTGCAAAACAGCCCGTTCACGCTGCAGCCATTCAGATGGCAGACGTCTTGCATAGCCGCCTGTTCCGACCGCCAGATCAGTGGGGACACCGGTCTCGATCAAACGCGCACCAAGGCTTTTCGCCTGCTCGGCAGCATCCGGGCGAATGTCAACGGCCGATACGACAGCACCGAGTCGCTTGGCTGTAGCGATTGCCTGAAGTCCTGCGACGCCGGCACCGATCACCAGAACCTGAGCCGGCTTGATCATACCAACCGCGCTGAATATCTGCGGCATAAAAATCCCAAGATCTTCGGCTGCCAGCAGCATGCCCTTATAACCGGCGCATGTGCTCATCGAGGTCAAGGCATCCATATTCTGGGCACGGGATATTCGTGGAATTCCATCAAGTGTCAAACCTGTAATCTGCTTTTCTGCCATTTTTCGAATCATGTCGTGGTTGACCGGAGATGCCGGATGCAGAAACGCGATGATAATCTGTCCGGGATGCATCAGATCAATCTCAGAGCAGCCGTATGTCTCGTTGAACTGCGGTTCTTTGACCTTGAGAATGATATCCGCGCGCGCATAAAGATCAGCAGCTTCAGCCACTATCTCAGCCCCAACCCCGATATAAGCTTCGTCCGGGATAAAAGCACCGTCTCCGGCCTTTTCCTCGACAAGAACCTCATACCCATCAGCAACCATTGTTGCCACTGTTTCCGGGATCGCTGCTACGCGACGTTCTCCGTGCATGATTTCTGTAGGAATACCAATGATCATTTAATTCACCCTTTTCTATGCAAATTTTTTATTTAGTATCGCAAGGATGTACTCGCCCGGCGGCGGTTTCAAAGAAATATTCAAACAGTCTCGGGAAGAACAGAGACATCCTGCTTCAGCGTCGACAAAACAACCAGTGTTTTAGTTAACGAAACACCTTTGATACTTTTGATTGTATTGAGGACAGCTTCGAGAGACTGTGTTGAATCCGTTACAACTTTTAGCAGAAAATCGAAATCACCGGTAATGTAATGACATTCAGTCAAGCGCTTATCCTGAGCAATGCATTCGACGAAACCGTCATTATATTTAGGGTGTTCAAGGCTGACAGAAATAAAGGCAGTCAGATCCTTGTTGATTTTTTTTGCATCCAGCAAAACCGTATATTGTTTGATCACACCCTGCGTTTCCAGTTTACGGATTCGTTCCAGAACAGCTGATACGGAAAGGTTGACCTGCTCTCCGACAGCAGACGCAGCCATGCGCGCGTTCGATCGCAGACAATCAAGAATTTTGACATCTGTTGCGTCCATGAATACGCCTCCTTTCCGATGCTTTCATCATAGCACCTCTCGAAAAAGAGTAAAGTATATCGGATAATATTCCGCAAATATTATTGTATATAGGTTATTTTACGCTAAAATATCACTTATTCCAGAATAATAGCGTCCATCGCCTGTTTGACCAGAGGTACGACATAATGGCTGCCGCCTCGTTCCTTGACGTCTTCAATCATCATGGCGATTACACACTGCGGTTGATCCACACTCATCGCGACGAACCATCCGTTTTCTTCAGCTTCCGTGTCTTCATAACTTGCCTTCAATTCAGCCGTTCCCGTTTTTCCCAGCATACGAACTGCGGCGGCTGGATTTGTATATCCGGTTCCTTCCGGACTTTCAACGTTTTCCAGCAGAATGTCCGTCAGGAGTCCAACATATTCAGACGGGATTGCCTGTCTGTTCCAGACAGATGCCAGATCTCCCTTTAGTTCCAGAACCGGCTTCATGACATCACCATCCGTTGCCAGCGCACCATAGGCAATCGCAATGTGCAGCGGGCTGGTTAACACCTCTCCTTGTCCATATCCGGTATCTGCCAGCAACACCTCCCGGCCCAGCCCGTTGTTCGACAGCTGGGAATCATAGAAGGGATAGTCGATCGGCAGCGGTTCACCGATGCCGAACAAGCGTGCTCCTGCTTCTAAAGTTTCGGCACCAATCCTCAGTGCCTGCTGCGCGAAATAAATATTGTCCGAATAAACGAGCGCATCTCTTAGGGTCACCGGGCGGCCGATGTCCTTGACCCGTGTGACATGATAGTCTCCCCAGCCTGCACTTTTCTGCCAGCGTTTTCCATCGATCGGCAGTGCTTCATCCGGAATTGTCACGCCGGCCTTCAAGCCAACTGAAGCTGTAATCAGCTTAAAAACCGACCCCGGGGCATAGGTCATTTTAAACCTGTTTTGAAAATAACTCTTCTCAGCTGTATTCCAGCTTTCCTGAACGACATCCGGAACATACGTCTGCAGATAGTTGGGATCAAAAGAAGGGCTGCTGACCAGAGCCAGAATTTCTCCGCTCACTGGATCAATAGCAGCCGCGGCTCCGGCGTCTTCTTTCATTTGATTGTATAACTTGATCTGGGTTGTGACGTCCATCGCCAGCGTTATTGTTTCACCATTGACGGCTTCCTGACGCGATATGATGTCTTTGAGCTGCCCGCTTTCGCCATCGACGATTATAATTTCACCACCGCGTTTTCCCCGCAGTCGCTCTTCATAAACCTGCTCAAGCCCCATCTTCCCGATTTTGTCCCAGGGTGTATACCCCTGGCCTTCTCGTTTAGCAAGCTCTTCTGCCGTTATCGGCCCGATATATCCGATCAGCAGGCCGGCCGCTTCACCGGCCGGATAGACCCGCCCCTGAATTTTCTGGTATAACACACCGTCAATCTGAGTCAATTCCGCTGCCAGATCATTTGCGCCGGAGGGCAGCGTGACGATCGGGTAAAACCATTCCGGCTGATCGGCTGATTCAAAAATAGAACGAATTTTTTCTTCCGAAATGCCCAGTCGCTCAGCCATTAATGGTATCGCTTCTTCATGAACCGGCCCGAATTTCCCAGGAGCGATGCCAATGCTGATCAATTCACCGTTGACAGCCAGTCCATGCTGATTACGGTCATAAATCTCACCACGCTGCGGGTTCAGAACTTTCGCCTGCACCTTATCGCCGGACTGCATATTGGGGAAAATCAACTTTTCGCTCCAGTCAATGCGCCAATGAGGACCGGCAGTCGTATCTTCGAGCCGCAGCTCCGCCTGATAATCTGTTAAAGAGACGGTGCCGGCAAGTGTATTCATCTGAACAGAAAAGGGAATCAATTTGCTCTGCTCATCCGCAATGATCAGCGGACTTGATTCATCTGTCTGGATCCGCTCAACGTGTAAATCGCTGGCCTCGATACCTGAAAAAATATTTTGATAACGGGTGATAAATGCTTCTTCACTAACGGCTGCCTGCGCATCACTTGACAACAGACCGTACATCGACCGGTAATCATCGGACATCCAGTAGCGCGCAAACTGATCAAAAACATCTTCGGCTTTTTCCTGAGATTGCACTGTGGTCGTCTCTGTTGATGATGTCGATCCAGATTGATCGATCGTTTCACCGGATTCGGCGGGGCCTTTTCGACAGCCAACACCCATGGCCAGCATCGTAATCAGTAGAATCAAGGCGACCAGCACAAACCCGTTCATTCTTTGTTTTCCAGGACTCATCTGACACCTCCGAAATGATCCTGACGCTTGTTCTGACGCTTTATTATATCACAGGGACTTGTCAGTATAAGCGATCGGCAGTTTCAGGCGACAGATCCGACTAGTCGGTCTGTTGATCAACTTCAGCCTTGAAGATAAGCAGAATCGGAATTGATAACAGGAATGACAACAAGTAAATTAACTGAAACTGACTGAATTCGAGAATTGCGTTCTCGATTTTCGGCAGCCAGTTCATGATGATGCTGCCGATGATCGGACCCAGAAGCAGACTTAACCCAAGCAGCGCGCCATACCATCCTTCATAGAGCGACCGATTCTTCTCCGGCATCAGGTCATATCGATAGTTCATAACAAAAATATTAAACCCGCTGTTGCCCGCACCGGAGAAAATGGGTGCCAGAAAAAGGAGCGGAACGGTGCGGCTGGTCAGGAAAAAGTAGACCAGAAATTCAATCGCTGCGATAAACGCCGTTAACTGGAACACTTTTTTCAAACCCATACGAACTTCGGCCTGGCGCCACATACGTGTGCAGATAATCATAACCAGATTCGAAATGACGGTGACAAACGATATGAATTTATAATCCAGCTCAAGATAACGGAGCATATAGAGCGATGTATAGGAGGACGATATGGATATGGCTGCGTAGAAGAGGAGGATGAATATCAGAAATCGGCGATACGGAATATTTTTAACCGGTTCAATAAACGACTGTATTGTAAAGCGTTTTTTTTGCTCGATTTCGTATTTTGTTTCCTTGATACCAACCAGCGTCAGAACATCCAGCAGAGATAGAATCAGGCTGGTGATAAAGACAATCAGGAAGCCGGCATAGGATTTTCCGGACCAGTCCAGAATAAACCCCATCGTAATATTCGCGATGGTGAAAGCAATCCGCAGCCAGAAGCTCCGGCGGAAAATAAAGATGCTGCGCGCTCCTTTGGGGAACGAGTTCATCATCCAGATGTTGAACCCAATGCTGTAGATACCCCAGAGGATGTTGCCACAGATGACCATGATGGTCACCAGTGACAGGATCACCAGATTGTTGGATGTTATCAATGGCAGGAAGATGATGGAACAGACAAACAATCGTGAAAGAGTCAGTAATGTCAGCAAAAATGTTTTCCGGCGCGCCATGCGTTCAAAAATCAAATAAGAAAATAATCCGGCTATGGCAGCCCAGTTGATCGAGTTATTCATCAGGCCAACCAGAAAATCGGAACCGCCAAGAAAAACGATGTACCCTGACAAAAACATTCCGGACGTTAAGACCAGAGATGCATTAATAAAGATCCCGCTGAAAATAAAAAGCATATTCTTACGCTTTTCATGATCTTGCCAGTTTACACTCAACTGAGACAATCTGCGAGCGATGACAATCACCTCACTGCCGGATTATTGACAACAGTATAGTGGGCTTTACCACTTCCGACAACCCCATATAGAAAATATCAGGAAAGATTTGCTCAGATACGATGATGCGGACTTCAGTGATTTCTGTTATCGCTTTTCATCCGGCATCAGAACCGTTACACCAACAGCCCGAAACGCCCTGACAATCGAGCAATCGGCTTCAGAATCGGTGACGAGAGTCTGCCCGCACGCCAGCGATGCAAAATTGATAAAACTCTCGCGGCCAAGCTTACTGCTGTCCGCCGCGATCATAACTTGATCAGAGCGGCTCATCATAGCCTGATTAATCTCAGCCTCCTCAGCATGATAAGTCGTCAGTCCGTTGACGATCGTAATGCCGTCTACGGAAAGGATTGCTTTATCGGCTTTGTATCGGCTGAGTTGAGTCACCGTGTCGCTTCCGAAAGTGAATCCGTACTGGGCATTGATTTTGCCGCCCAGCAGAATGACGCGCGTTGTCGGGTGAGCCCCCAGCTCCAACGCAACGGCAATCGAGTTGGTCAGGATATTCAGGTTGCGATGTTTTTTCAGCGCTATTGCAGCCAGCAGGGATGTGGTTCCGGAATTGATCATGATGATCTCGCCATCATGAACATGTTCAGACAATGTATCACCGATTAATTTTTTTTGTTCGGCGTTCTTCGTTTTTCTCTGGCGATACCCGCCCTGAAGAAAATGATCCAGTGTTGCAACCGCACCACCGGGAACACGTTCAAGCCGACCGCTGATTTCAAGCACTTTTAAATCGTTGCGGATCGTCACCTCAGAAATGCTGAGCATTCGGCTGAGGTCGCTGACGCGAACACGCCCCTGTCGGCTCAGCTGATCGAGAATATATCGTCTGCGTGCTTCGATGTCGAGGCGTTCATCCATGTCAGATCGGCTCCATTCCCTGCTTTCGCTGCAAATGAGAGATTGGGTTCATCCCCTATTGCGGTTGATTTAAACGTTCGCCGACCGCTCCGCCTGGATGAATCAGAGCAAACTGCTCAGCTGTAAAGCCGGTTTCTTCGATCAAAGCACACAACAGTGCGTCAAAAATGGCTACAGTCGTCATATAACTTGCGGTTGCCATCGAATTCAGTTTGTCACTTTCCTGCTCAATTTTCATCGGAATCAGAATATCCGACTGCCTGGCCAGAGGTGAAGAAAGATTTTCAGTCAAGGCAATTAGAATTGCTTTTTTCTTTTTGACCACGTCGATAATCGGGAGAAGTTCCACTGTTTTACCGCCGCGCGATACCATAATAACAACGTCACCTTCCTGAACACAGCCTAAACCACCATGAACCGCTTCTGCCGGTGACATGAATTTTGCCGGCCGCTCAATACAACAAAGCGAATGCGACAGTTTCATGGTGGCTGCGCCTGAAGAGCCGCTGGCACAGGTTATGATTCGCTCTGCTTTCGCGCAGACATCGACAGCCCGTCCAAAGGCCTCCTCGTCAAGATACTCGAGCACACGCTCAACAGTTGCTGCTTCAATCCTCAAAGATTTTCGGGCTGCTGCCCATGATTCATTTTTCATTTCAATTCCGTCCTTTCAGGATATAATGATCCGATCTTTCACGAATCCATCATATCATATTTCGTTATTGAAAACTACTCGTAAGCATAATCGAAAGCTCAGTTGACAGGATTATAAGATAACTGTAAGATAAAACCATCAAACGAGGTGATTAATATGTATTCAGGGATAAAACTAAAACCACCCTTCTTCGAAATCGGACCGAAAGCTTATCTCTATGGAGCTGATGTGGTTGCACTGGCCAAAGCAGCTGATGCAGCATCAAAAAAGTATGGTGTGGACATCATTTTTACAACACCTTACGTCGACATCGTACCGGTCGTACAGGCAACCGAACGGCTTCATGTATTCGCCCCGCACATCGACCCGATCAAACCGGGCAGAGGCGTTGCAGACATTCTTCCGGAAGCGGTTAAGGCAGCCGGAGCGGTCGGTGTCATGCTGAACCATTCTGAAAAGCCATTGAGTATTTCGGAGCTGAAGCAGGCCATAGATCGCGCTGATGAAGTCGGTCTGGCCACGATCGTCTGTGCAGATTCCGTCGCCGAAGCGCGCGCCATCGCCAATCTTGCACCGAACATCATAGTCGCCGAACCGACCGGTTTGATCGGAACCGGCCAGACCAGCGACATGGACTATGTGCTTGAATCCATCCGAATGATCAAGGAAGTCAATCCAGAGATCATGGTGCTTCAAGGAGCAGGTATCAGCAACGGGCAGGATGTCTATCGTGTCATCTATGCCGGAGCAGAAGCAACTGGATCATCAAGCGGCATCACCAAGGCTGCTGATCCGGCCGCTATGGTTGAAGAAATGATTCGGGCCGTCCGGGAAGCCTGGGATGCCCGGTCAAAATAAAGAACAAACCGTCCAAATAATGTTAACAGGAGGCATGAACATGAACGTTTATCGCGAAAGCATCAAAGTCCAGTCAAAGGGTCTGCACCCGACATTTCATGACGTCACCAAGAACGTCAAGGAAATCGTCAAAAAGTCCGGTATCAAAAATGGTATCTGCGTTGTGTATTCACACCATACAACCTGTTCCGTCATGACACAGGAATGCTCACACGACAAAACCTATTTTGGTCTGGAATACCTGCAGCAGGATCTGTGTAACATCATGGAAAAACTGATCCCGACCTGCCGTGTAGAAGGCCAATATATGCATCCCGGTCCGGAGCATATTGATTTTGCCATGAGCGTCGGCGAAGAAGGCGAATGGACAAGCCTTAATACCGAAGCACATCTGCGTTCGTGCATTTTCGGCCGTTCCGAAAGCATCGTTATCGTAGACGGTGAAATGGATCTCGGCGAATTCGGCTATGTCTATTTCATCGACTGGGATCAGGTCCGCGCCCGTCCGAGAACCGTCCAGGTCCAGATTATCGGCGAATAATCAGTCATCAATCGTGATCGTTAAAAAGACCCGGACCAACCGGGTCTTTTGTTTCGTACAAATTCGAAATACTGGTAAATATTGCTTGTACGCGATGAAATCTATTTTCCAAATTTACTGTTCTCTGAACCCCAATTCAACCAGTTGAACCATTTCAGCAGCCCACTCCAGAGATACGGGTGGTATTTCTGACTGTCCGGCAATGTATTGAACAGCAGCGGCGAATTGTCTGTAATAGTTATGATCGGCCGCTAAAGAGACAGGTTGAGCAATATATTGACCGCTCTTTGTATCTCCAAAATAGAGACCGCTTTCATAAAGCCCGCTGCCTTTGACACAACAATGAAGAATACCCTGATCAAAGACGAGTCGTAATTCATCCGTGTGAGGTCCGGTATACCCCGTACAGTTGATTGTATATGGCGTACCCTTTTCGCCAACACCCATCATTGTATAGGAGGAAGGGATAACATACCCTTCCTTTGCAGTCAGATACTTCGCTGAAAACTGCACAGTTCTCTGGTTGAGAAAGAAATGAACACGATCCAGCTGGTGAACACCATAATTCAGTGCGATTCCGCCGCCGGACTGTTCATTTGACAGCTGCCAGCTGGAACGCCCGTCCCAGAAGTAATGCGTATGTATATGATCGGATACCGCACGCAGCGGACCTAAATCATGTGTCTCAATAAACGATTTGGCAGCCTGGAAAACAGCATGATACCGTTGCGTATGACAAACAGTTGCACGAATCTTATTCTCCTGGGCGGCCTGGATCATATCGAGACATTCTTGATAGGTATTCGCCAGTGCTTTCTCGATGATGATATTCAAACCTTTTTTCGCACACGTGATGAAGACATCACGGTGCATGTAATGGGGCAGGTTAATGAGCACGGCGTCAAGCGACTCATTTTCAATCATTTCCAACCAGTCCTGATAGATTTTACAATCAGCACCAATATCAGCAGCCACTTTCTCAGCTTTCGATACGGTACGGTTAGAAATCGCGACAAGTCTCACCTCCGGCTGCGCGATTAACGCAGCGCCGTTCGGCCGTGCAATAAAGCCGGCTCCCATCATTGCAAATCTGATTGGTTTTGGCACGTCGATTCCCCCTTTTTTGAAGTGAAACGTTACATGATTATCGATTAGTTCGATATCTAAAGGACGCCCGTTCATAGAAGCAGATTGGTATGCAACCATTTTACCACGTCCATCGCTGTCTCATCGTGATCATTCTCAGAACAATGATTTGCACAAAATAGTCTGAATAACCGTCATAAAACTCAAGCGGCAATCTCTGGTGTTACAAAAGATTGCCGGAAGAAGAGGATTGTTATATATTGCGTGTCAGCTTTGCAGCGATCTTCTATTTTTTCTTATCCTGTTTAAAATAGGCATTATTGTGCCAAAGTGAAGGATTGATCAGGAGTTCAGGTACATCCCTAAACAGTTCTTTGGCCGTATTCTGGCCATTTGTTGACAAGGCAGGGCCTTCAATCAGCCTGACATTCTCTTCGATCTGCTCAATGGCTTCAGCACCGATCACCAGACTGGTGATTTCAGGAAGGTCCCTGACAAAAGACAAAGCCATTTGAGCGATGGACATGCCTTCTTGTTCTGCTAATTCGTGGAGACTGCGGAGAAAAGGTGCAGCCTGGGCTAAATTAGGTGGAAGCTGATCAGGATCCATAAAGAAGAGACCCTGCAGAAAGACGCTGCGGGCAAATACCGTGATGTCAGCTGCTTTTAAGCGTTGCAGATGACCGGACCTGATCAGACGCTGATCAAAAATATTGATCGGAATTTGTGTCGCCTTAAAGACATCGTGCTGAAGCATGACATCCAGATCGTTTCCGTGATAGACAGAAACGCCGGCTATGCCGATCAGATTTTCATTAACCAATCTCAGCATTATTTTAGCCAGATGCTTGCCATGGCGGTGCAGGTCTTCTGGACTGTGCATGAGGTAAATAGGTATCTTCGGCAGCCCCAGACGATCTAGCGACTGCTCGAGCTGCTCGCGAAGTGCTTTTTCAAGAACTACCTCATTTGATTCGATATCTGGCTGCAGTTTGAATTTGGTAACGATCAGCCGATCTGCATTGGCTTTATCTTTGAAATAATGTCCGAGAACGACTTCTGAATCACCATAGCCCGCAGCAGTATCAAACGATTGTATCCCCAGCTCCTCAGATCTTTGCAGCAGTGCATGGCTCTTGCTTTCATCCGGTTTGCCCTGCTTGTTGGCAATCCCATATGCAACACCGAGCTGAACTGTTCCCAGAGTTAATTGAGTCATCGTGATACCACGCTGTGTGATGGTCTTCATATAAGATCCTCCCTGCTGATCAATCATCGGTTGCGAAAAGCCTGAACAATATCAATATAGTATTTGCCTAATCCGACGACATCAGCGCCCAGATTGACAAACTGGTAACCCATGTCAATCAACGCATTCATGTTACCGACGCCACCGACTGTTCCGGCAAATTTGCCATATTTAGCCGCAACTTTCGCAACTTTTTCCCGTGTCTTGATCAGTTCGGGGTGATCAAAAACACCAGGATGTCCCAGAGATTGACTAAAGTCACCCGGTCCAAAGAATAGCATATCAATACCGGGCAGTTCAGCGATTGCTTCGATCTCTGCCAAAGGTTCTTTATCCTCGATCTGAACAATAACCAACCGCTCTTCATTGGCCTGTTTCAGGTAATCGAGAAAATTAACCTGGCAAAAACCACCATCCGCGTTACCGCCATCGACCGGTCTTAGCCCGATGGGATGGAATTTTGTCTGCCGGACAACTTGTTTGGCATCAGCCAGACTCATGATGTGTGGTACCATGATGCCGGTTGCGTCCATTTCAAGCGGCCAGACCAGCGAACTGTAGCTGCCGCGGGCAACCCGGACGATGATGTCCAGATCGTAGGCTTTTGCAGCCAGAATTTGCTTTTCAATCTGGCTTAAGTCATTTGGCACATGTTCCATGTCTGTCCAGACACAGTCAAATCCCGCAATACCGGCGATTTCGACTGATCTGGAATCAGCCAGATTCAGTTTTATGGAACAGGCGGTTTGACCGCTGCGCAGAATTTTCAGTACTTTGCTTGGTTTCATGTTCATTGATTTGCCTCCTCAATCATTGATTCCGGATAACGACCATATGTATCGACCAGCTCAGCCATAAGCTTGATTCGTTGTAGTGAAGTGCCCGGCGGTACCTGGTCACCGGCGGATTGAACCAGACGGCTGGAAATCAACCGTAGATCCAACCAAGCCCGGACGTGTTCAATAAACACTTTTTCCGGTGTTTCCGGCAGCCACATGACGGGTGCGATTCCACCCATCAGGATCATGTCATGGCCGGCTTCTTCCCGAATTTCACGTGGTGAAAGATCACCACTTGGCTTTGGTGTGCACGCATCCGCTATAACGATACCTGCCTGCGCGAGCATTCCGATCAGACCGCGCATACGCCCATCGATATGAGCGGACACCGTTTTATTCTTTGCGTGCAGGCAATCAGCAATCGCTTTATAATGATCCAGACTGTAGCGGCGGAAGAGATCCGGAGACTGCACATCGCTGGACAGATTGTCCGAAAAAATCATGTGCGGCGCCGGAGACTGGCTGTAGATGCGGACCAGTTCCATCTGCTTTTCATTACGCAGTTGAATATAGGATTCTGTCAGTTCAGGTTCGTCAATCAAGGCATAGACTGTGTTTTCAACACCCATGTAATAGGAGATCAAAGACCCAAGCCCGGTATAGGCCAGATTGGGGAAACAGAGTCCGATATCATCAGTCTGCTGCGACAGATTGATCCAGTCATCATAGTGGGGGCGATAGGTCAGGTGATTAAGCGCGTCCTTGAGGATGATCAGGTCCTGTGGAGACTCCACCAGATGTTTTTCAATATCCCAGGAATAGCTCAACGGGTTCCAGCGGCGAACCATCGTCAGCGACCCTTTTGCTGTCTGATATTGCTCAACCGCTCGATCACCTTGGATATCGCGTACCCGTTCGATAGAATCACCGTACGACTCTTCATGCAGGCTGCAGGAACCGATGTACCAACCAGCTTTGACTTCGCGGTGCAAAGCGATTAAACCTTCAAAATCCTGATTCCCCTGAAAAAGATTCCACATGTCTCCGGATTCTGCCTGAAACCAATGTCCCAGATCCGCAAACCAGGGAACCCGATCCGGTGTTTTTCCGGCAAGTACTTGAAGAAGTCTTTGTTTTTCTGTCATATGACTACCTGATTTCTATTTGCTGTCGGTCAGCAACATTCAATCCTCGTGTTATCATAAATAACTTGGACAGGAAATGCAATGCTTTTCATTGATCTTATCAAAACAGATATTCAGCCGTTTTGGCGAAACAGACAGCTGTTTCGCCAAAAAAAGCCTCGCCCGAAGGCGAGGCTTTCGTTAACTGTTGAACGTTTGTGCAAACCTTAGTCAGCAGCGTTGATTGTCCATTTGTCAATATAACGCTCGTAGTTGGACCACTCGTTTGAAAGGACCAGCTCATCCGGCACATTGACACGCGCTTTGTTGAAGACCTGAATGTTCTTCAATGAGAACATCGGGATATGCCAGAGCATTTGCTCTGTTTCAACGACCTGGATGTCCGCGAGGATTTCGTTACGCTTTGCTGCGTCTGTGGTTACCCACAGTTCTTCGATCAGACTGTCCATTAGTGTAACATCCAGCGGCCACAGGTTCTTCGTAACGCCAGCTTTGACAGCGTCGCTGTGGAAGCCGTTGTAGGCTTCTTCGACAGCCATCGCTGAGAGACCGGCGTATGTCAGGTTGTAGTCACGTGTTTCATACAGCTGGGCGGTGAGGTCACCGGTCAGCAGGATCCACTCGGCTTTCATTCCGACATCGGTCAGGTAAGCGACAACAGCGTCCATAAAGTCCGCGCTGCCCTGGTCAGCATAATAGCAGGCCAGTTTAACCGGTGTGTTGAAATCAAATCCAACATCAGTCAGCAACGATTTCGCCAAATCGGGATCATATTTCAGATCGTAGACATCTTTGTTGGCATATTCAAATGCTGTCGGAACTTTGCTGTTGATTAAAGCAGCCTGTCCAGGCATCAGATTATCAATCAGAGCCTGACGGTCGATCGCGTGTGCGAAAGCACGACGTGATTCGATCGTTTTGAA
The DNA here is from genome assembly GCA_012729935.1 of Clostridiaceae bacterium. Classification (GTDB taxonomy): domain Bacteria; phylum Bacillota; class Clostridia; order Saccharofermentanales; family UBA5734; genus JAAYBY01. Next base: position 16,354 of record JAAYBY010000049.1, read on the forward strand.
CGGATCAACGCCATTGCCCTTCGGACCATAGCTGTTCCAGTTGAAATAACGGACAAAATAAATGTCAACAAAATTCATTTCATAGTTCGGATTCTGGCAGGCAGCCTGAGCTGTGGCAAGATCGTTTATATGGAAGAAGTCGATCTCATTGGCCATTGCGCGGGCGGCATAGTCAGCCTGGGTCATCTGGGTCATCTTAACCTGCTGGATGATCGGCTTATTGCCAAAATAATCCGGGAATGCTTCTAGCAATGCATAGTCGTTCGGTTTGAATTCCTTGACCATGTAAGGTCCGGTACCGATCGGCCAATCATAGAATTCCGATGAGTTCAGAGTCAGAACATCGAGGCCTTCAATTTTATGACGCGGGAAAATGTTGAACTGGGCCATCGCGAGCAGGAATGTACCTGACGGTTTTTCCATATCGATCGTGATGACATTGCCGTCAACTTTGATGCCTTCGACATCGTCAGCAGCGGTTGCGGCTTCGTCTGCCTGAAAGTCTTTTGCGCCTTTGATGTTCATGATAGCGCCTTTGATAACGCCGTTGACCTGGGGTGCCTTCATCGCCGTCTTCAGTGAGAACGCGACATCGTCAGCGGAGAAATCTTCGCCATCGTGCCATTTGACACCTTCGTGCAATGTGAATGTGTACTGCAGAGCATCTTCTGATTCTGTCCATTCATCAGCCAGATCACCGTAAACCGGTTTCAGGTCTTTGTCCAGTCTCAGAAGACGGGAAAACAGCATCATTCTGCCAATCAGACCGTAGTTGTCCCACGAGCCCGGGAACTTGTCGGCCATGTTTTCCATTGTCGGTAACAGCAACATATCAGGACCTAAACCAGTCGGCTCGCCTTCTGTTGTTGTCGTACCTTCTGTTGTCGTGCCTTCTGTTGTCGTGCCCTGGGTTGTTGTCCCCTCGGTTGTCGTCGTTTGTCCAGTAGTGGTTTCGCCGCCGTCACAGGCTGCAACAACACCAACTACCATCAACAAAGCAACGAGCAGTGCTAACAATCGTTTCGTCATGTGTTTCCTCCTAATTTTTTCTGTGATGTCCATCGCATCACCAAGCAGATCGCTCTACTTCGTCTTTTGTTTCATAATTTTTCTGGTTTAGTAAGTTTTGATCGAACTGATCTGTTGTAAAAAACCTCCGTCCAACGTGAAACGAACCGGCTGAATGCGTATATATATGCATCTTTCTGTGCAGTTCGTCGTCTACAAGTCTAATCGATTGACATCTGTTTGTCAATATAACGAACACAAGCTGTAAATAGGATTGAAATGAGACGCGCGTCACCGTAACGTAAAACGATATTCAGCTTCTCCGCTTTTGTCATCGTAGGCCAGCAGCTCAAAGCCCAGAACAGAAGCCTCGGCAACGGTTGCCCAGATCGTCCTCGTTGTTTCGACAAACCAGCGGGACGGCTTTATGCCTTTTTGTCTAAGATAGTTGATGGCCGGGCAGCTTCGGATATGAACGGTCAATGTATTTGTCGTTCGCTTCAGGGCCAGCTCATCAGACGCCTCTTCTGCCTCATAGATTTTTTTCAGATAGTTTTCAATGGCATCAAATCCATCTGTCTTAACGGCTTCAATTAATGGTGCATGGTAGGTCCGTGCGAAATCAGACAGATATTCACGGACGCCGTCATCACCGTACGTTTCACCGATGTAGTTGATTCCGTAATTCATACCGCCGTGAAAGTCTCTGTGCAGGTACTTATTGTCGGACGCACGGCGATCCATTACTTCCTTTGCCATGTACTCATGCCTCCCTGTTCACCGGGTTTCCCCTAAGATACACCTCAATCAGATTCATATCATCATCGCAGAACACCAAATTAGCCCATTTGCCCGCCTCAAGAGAACCGACCTCGTGATCGATCCCGATCGCGCGGGCAGCATTGGTGGAAGCCATTTTAAACAGGTCGGGAATCGATGCCTGTGTGTAATGTTTCATGTTCCGGCAAGCCTGGTCCATCGTCAACCGGCTACCTGACAACTGTCCGGCTTCGTTGAAGTTGAGATCAGGGCTGCTTCTGTAATCATCCTCCGGGTACTGGCTTGGATCATGCGGGCGGATCGTAGCATCTGTGATCAACACAACATGATCCGGACCGGCTGCACGAAGCGCCAGACGCAGATTGGATGGCTTCACATGGATCGCGCGGCTGTCGCAGATAATCTCGACAAAAAGGCCGCCTCTGGCGAGCACCGCGTCGGCTGCCGAATCCTGAATGATGCCGGTTGACCGAATACTGTCTTTACCAAGGTGACAGCCCATGGCGTCAAACAGGTGGGTGATGATTGTCACGCCATCTGATATGGCTTCCTCAAGGATTGCCGGAGACATCTCCGTGTGGCCGGCCGCCAGCTTAACGCCCTGTGCATGCGCATATTGCGCAAATGCCCGGGCTCCTGGTCTTTCGGGTGCATAGGTGCACTGATAGACGAGGCCTTTAGCTTCATCGAACAGCTGCACATAATCATCCTGGTTCATCTCCCAGGCGGCTTCTGATCGGGCACCGTATTTTGGACTTGTATAAGGGCCTTCAAAATGGATACCGGTCAGGTTGCCCGGTTCCTGTTCCATCACGGCACGGATGTTATGAATCCCCTGAAGGAATGCTTCTTTCGTCAGGCTGTAGGCCAATGACAGCAACAGGGATGTCGTGCCTGACTTCAGGTGATGGCGCGCCGCCTCAGCCGGATTCTCATGGCCGTGCGCCGTTCCGCCGCCATGACAGTGGATATCGATGAATCCGGGGCCGACGATCCGTCCTTTCGCATCGATGATCTCCGCGTCTCTTGGTGGAATGACAGATCCAGCCGCCAGAATTTGACCATCTTCAACCAGCAGGGTGCCCTCCTGAAGTCCAGAGGGTAGAACCAACCTCGCGTTTATAATCGCTTTGATCATAATACTTCCTCCTTTTGCGGCTGATACTTGAGCGGATCATAGATCAGCAGTGAGCACTGTGCCTTGTCGGTACGGGAAAAATCATATTCGTAGACCAGCCCGTGTTTTTCAACAGACAGCCGATACAGGTCACAATGGAAACAGTATTCATCAAATGGTTCAATGTGTTTGGTTTCCAGCAATCTGCCTTTTGACGGACAATGATGCATATCAATTCTGAAGTAACCGGCTTCCTCATCCAGCGTCATGGTGAAATCTGCCGCTTCTTCATTCAATGTGTGTGACCAATAATCCCAGCATCCGCGGATACCCGACTTGTTCAGGTGCTGATTGACAGGTGCGCGGTCCGGATCAAAATTCGAACGCCAGTAATCGTAGACAGCCTGGCGCCCTGATTTCCGGTCGATAAATTTGAACAACTCACTGTATGCGGGAATAAATTCAGTACATGAAATCATCGCTCGCACCAACCTTCCTTACACATTCATGTTACTCTGCCAGTTCTTCAAGCAGCTGCATGACTGCCCCCACCACTTCTTCTCCGGCTTCCGGTGCATAAATCGACACTGTCGGCTCATAACCGCCTTCTTCCAGTGCCTCCGGCGTATATACATACCCGCCGCTGGCACCATTCGATACGGACGCCAGATAGGTTCGTTCAGCCGGGGACTCCTTCTTTATCTTCAATGCGTATGAAACAAATATTTCACAGGGAACAGCGGCAATTCGCGCAGAGCCGATACCGAACACCATAATTTCAAACGGGAAAAGTGTCTGATAGCCCTGCATGCCCACTTCGCCTTCTTCAGCAATTCTCAATCGCTTGTTGGCGCCGATCAGCGTGCATTCGAGCGTCCGCTGAACAGGATAGGGCTCGTTGTTTTTCTGGCTGTTTTCCAGCGCTTCGACAGCAGCCCGCTGATCAGCCTGGGCTTGATCCAATGGCGGAATCGGTTTAATCGATGGATTAATCATGGTACGGCGTGCTGCTAATGTTGGATCAGTCTCGTATGTCAGTGTGTCGATAACACGAGCCGCTTCGGCACCGATGGCATATCCGACACGTTTGGCTTCTTCAAAATTCTGACCGCTTCTGAAATGACGTGATGACTGGTCGCCGGCAGCACCGATTTGGAACCCGACAACGACATCCGGATCGTCTTTCTGGAAATACTCATAGATATAGCAGGGATAATCCGCTGTGATAATGCGGCTTTCCGCATGCAGGAAGGTCGGATGCAGCGCGTAGTTGATCAGTGCGCCGCGGAGTTTGCCGCTGTCATCTTTGATGGCGGTAACCCAAACCTGCGGATCTGCCGGCCCGTCTTTATCGCGGCGGTTTCCGCCGACATTCTGTTCTTTGCCGCAGATTCCGAATCCCATACCAATTGAGGCGGGAAACGCATTAAGCATTGCCTCGTGGACGCCTTCCGTAATCTGCTCATCAACAAAATCCAGATAGTCCGGATACATTTCATTACGATCATCCCACAAGCGGAACGGGATGCTGGCCGGAGCAGGCGCTGAATGTGTGTGGGTCGCTGAGATCATAATGTTTTCAGCAGGAATCCCGCACAGGTTGTAGATTTTTTCTCGGACGGATTGAACACGACGTTTCGAGTAATAGCACAAATCCAATGTGATGATTACGAGTCTGTCAGAACCGTTCTTCAGGTAAAAACAATGGGCTTTGATATCGTCATGGACTTCTGTGTGATAGCGGTCCAGCGGCAACGGGTATCCCGTCAAAAACGTTGGATGCTTGGGTGTAAGAACTTTTTCTGCAACGCCTGCAATTAACATAATATGGTCACTCCATTCTTTGTGCCTTTTCAGCACCTGTCTATTCAAGTTTATTGATGATTGATGATTATTCACAGCACGGGCGTAAATCGTTCTCCCCGTACTGGTCAAGCAGTTTCCGATAAATCTGATGATTAACCGGATCCGGTTCGTATTGTGCTTTGCTCGCGCCGATCAAACGAACGCTGTCGTGCAGACAATTAATCAGACCTGCACCCATTGCCGCGGTAATGGCTGCCCCGAGACAGCCCGTTTCGTGTGTTCGGGGAATAATGACCGTTTTGCCTGTCACATCGGCAATGATCTGGCACCAGACAGGGCTGGAAGCTCCCCCGC
>JAAYBY010000315.1 GCA_012729935.1 Clostridiaceae bacterium
AATCGTGTTCGTCATATAGGTGACCGGTCAGGACAAGGTCATGTTCACGACACCAATTGCTCAACCGGTCAAGATAGGCGCGGGAGCGTTTCCCGATCAGGTCCCAGTATGCCAGCCAAAAGGAATCCTTCTGGTTGTCAAGCAGGTATGCTCGCATGTCATCGGCAAGTCCTCGCCCTGTCAGCTCTTGGTAATCATCATCAATACCTGTGTACGAGGGAACGACAATCCGATTGTCCCAGCTCGTTTTCCGAGGCAAATGCCCTTGCGTGGGCTCATCTGAGAAGATCCCCAGAATCGTTTTACCAAAATACTGTGAAAACCTGGCCGCATACGCCTCATAGGTGCTCGAAACAAAGTAATCGATAGCGGTATCGCTCAGCATATCGCCAGCCTTGGGATTGGTCTGCTGCTGATAGACAAACTGCTCGCCATCAAGATACGCCAGAATGGACTTTGCCTGGTATTCCGGACCCTGGGCCGTCAGCTGCCCGTTGACATAGGTTGTCGGGCAGTTGTAATCATCGTACAGCCAGACCTTCATGCCAAGATCATCTGCCAGCTCGATGAAATCGGCGCACATGTCCATCCATCGCTCTGACAAGTATTCATATTCGCATCCTGCGCGGCCAAAGAACAGAAATTGCGAAATGCCGGCCGATTGATACCGGACAAGCACCTCCTTGATGTCTGCGCGCGTTGGTGCGCCGGGGGTTGCGATCATGGGTAAAATGCCGCCTTCAGAGGTGATCAATGGTCTTTTCATCTCATTACCTTCCTGTTTATGCACACTGGGCATTGACACGAACGCTGTCATTTCTAACCAATCACATAGGCTGAAGCGGTACAGGCATCAAGGCCAATTTCCAAACAGATCCGGCCTTGCTCGATCGTAAAAGGTACCTGCGAAACGGACCCTTCATCCAGATTCAGTTTTTGAAGCGTGATGCCTTGATGACTTTTCATGTTTGCCGGTACCGGGATGCTGGCACCCGTATGAACAGCTTCAGTGCCCGTATTAACGATAAAATAGATGTCATGATCAGTAAATTTCTTGTGCAGACAGAGCAAGAGCGGCTGATCGGACGCGACGGCAAAATCGCCTGACTTCAGGGCGAAGGCGTCCCCTAAAAACACGATCCGGTCCAGGTGATCCAGTCCGGCAATCGGACGCTTCGGGCCCGCAAAAACAACGCTGACTTGGCGTTCAAGCGCCAGGTCAATAAAAGCAGCTGTTTCTGCCTCGACAAAATCGATTTCCGGAAAGAGGATCATCCCCGGGCATTCATCGCCAGGTGTCCTGATGACATGTTCCTCGATGACACATTCGCGCAGTTTCTCATCGTTGATGTAATCAAAATCGATTTGCCGCATCATGAGGTTTTGAACGATGGTAGCCGCTGATTGGCTGAGCTTTGCGGCACGGTCGTCTGCTTCGAAGGGATTTTGAACCGTTGTCAGGCTGGCCAACTGCCTGAACGGATAGTAAACAAGAGCCTGTGTCTGGTGGATACCCCCAGCAAGCAGCTGGTGCAGTCTGGCGATATACTTCGTAAACTGCGCGTACTCCTCTTCTGAAAACAGGTTCTCGCCATAATACGACGTGATCGTATCAACACCGTGGGCAAACTCAATGGCCATCGCACATTTGATTTGCGCCAGGGAAAACTCCTGTTGCTTGTCACTCATATTCGACGCTTCAATCATCACATGATCACGGCGATAGAGGTGTGCGGCCGATGAAGCCAGCTTGCAGGCAATCGAATAACGGATGCGCTCGGGATCGGAATAGAGCAGATCGCAGCCAGGAATGTCCATGCTGCCCAAATTCCGCAAAATGTCGCCAAAAGAACTCGGATGCATCTCAAAGCGTTCTTCGTGGATCATATGCCCGGAAAAATCAACATCAAATGGCTGTAGCTTAGCCTGGAATTGCTGGTTATAGGCACGATCAAACATGCTGTTGATCGTATCGTAGAAATCGAGCCGCGTTGTCACTGCTTCAGGTGTACCCTCAAACAATACCGGCAAATGATCGCATAACGGATACTGGTGATCGCGCCTAAACTGTTCTTCAAGATCAGCTGTCCATGGTATATAGGCATAAAGAGGGATAGCCATGTTCGGCTTTTCACGCATGGATTCCGTCGGCAGTTTGCTGTACGACTGGTCGGGATCAAAGTCTGCCGGGTAAGGGGTATGCCAGAATAGGGACGGTTCATCCGTAAAGATGGCCTCAACACTGCTTTGCATACGTGAACCCAGTTTTTTGATATATGGGTCAAATGTAATGTCAAGAAAATGCTGGACTGCTTTTTTATTGCAGACGCTGATGTTCCGGCGCGGCGCCCGTAAAGCCCGGCACAGATAGGTTCCTTCATAGAGAGCTCTTGTAAAGAAGCAGTAGATTTTCCACTCGCCGCCAGGGCAAGTCCAGCACAAACCGCCGCCGTGATCGGACAAATGACTGATGTTGATCTGTTGATCGAACATGAGCCGACCTTGATTTTTGGGCACAGCATAGGCGTATACGAGCGCTGAATGGCCTAAAGGGCTGGCAATCCGGACCGGACTGGCAGGAGATGAGACTTCTTGCGTCACACAAACGAGTCCTTGCGCTTCGTATTCGGGATGGTCCCGCAGTGTCAGGCCACCGGCTGAACCAGATGGGTAGTACTGCTCATCGTAAATCCAAATACGCAGGCCTAAGTCACGGGCCAGATCAACGGTCTTATCCAGAACCTGCCAGGCCGCTTCATCTTCCATGTAATGTTTAAATCCGACGTTAAGGACAATACCGCCATATCCGCGCGCTTTCAGCCTTTCCATGCGCCACGTGATGTGCGCAAGTTTCTGTTCTGGATCTGCGTCTTCCAGCCATTTGTATTCGTCTTTGAGATTAAGCGCGACAAAACGGAAATCATGAACGATCTGAAGAGGACCGTTTCGCATGTTGGGATTTTGAAATACTTTGGCTTCAAACATGACTGTATTCTCCTTGTACAGCCGGCGGCCACTTTGCAGCGGCCGCCGGCTTTTCACATAATCGTGACTGGTTTTTGTTTCGTATTATCCCATGTTCTCCAAGAACACGTCGTAATATTCCTGATAGATACTGACGATCTGTTCAATGCCCATGTTCTTGACTTGCGTCACATACTCTTCCCATTTTGCGTCAACATCATCTTCACCGGTGATGAAGCGTGCCCGGGCTTGCGTGATGTAATTTGTCAAATCAGCTTCGATAGTCGTCACGGTTTTGCTGTCTTCCTCATTCAGTGGCAGGTAGTTTTTGGGGAACTGCGTTACAAAGTAGGGGAAGCTGTCGCGGATGGACATCTCATTCAGCCACAACGCGTTCTCTGATCCCTGGCCTGCGTTGAATTCAGCCCGTTCCCAGGCTCCCCAACCGCCATTTTGGATGGTGGACTTGGAGTTGCGGAACTCTTCGGCGTTGTTGTATCCTTCAGGCTGCATCTTGTCCCAGACACCCTTGGCCTTGTCAATCCAGTACCAGCCGACATCTTCAACACCAACATAGGCCATGCGTCCGCCTTCTTCTGTATAGAAGTAGTCAAGCAGACGAATCGTCGCCTCAGGATATTCGTTGACGTTTGTAATAGCTGTATGACCAACGGATACACCAGTGGATGCCGAAACCATCTTCTTATTGCTCAGAGCCGAAGTCAACGCATCAATCTGAATGTAATCATATCCGATGTCGACACCGGCCGTGATGTACATGGCGGCAACATTCGCTCCACCGATGATGTTCTGCTGTGCTTTGGCAACCAGCTGGTCGTTGTTCTGAACAAACAAGTCGTTGTCAAGGATTTGTTCACTGTACAGACGGTTCATGTACTTGAGGTATTCCTTATAGGCATCGGAGATATTCGCGCAGTAAACCGTACCATCTTCTGTCGCCGTGATGTTGTAATCACCGTTTCTCACATTGACACCCAGAGCGTTCAGGATCAGGCCAGAATACTCACCGCCGCCATTTACGCCGGAAAGCGGTATTTCATCACTGGGATCTCCATTGCCGTTGGCATCTTCATCTTTGAAGGCCTTCAGGACATCATAGAGTTCATCAAGGGTGGTCGGCACCTGTTTGCCCAGCCGATCGAGCCATACCTTGTTCAGCCAGTAGCGGCTATGCATATCGCGGATAACCGGGTTGATGCGGGGCAAGGTATACATGTTGCCGTCACCCGATGTGGACATGGCTTTGGCAACCGGGAACTCGGCAAAGGCATTTTGGATAGCCGGACCATATGAGTCAACGAGATCATTCAGTGCGACCAGTTGGCCTTCAGACCCGTATTCGAGCAGTTCATAAGCAGAAAAGTCACTGGCAATAAACAGATCCGGCAGGCTGTCCGATGCGAACATCAGGCTCTTCTGTTCTTGCCAACCTTCGGTGCTAAGGCCATCACCATCGAACTTAATTCCAGTCATCTCGGTTAGATACTCAAGCTGTAAATTGTCTTTCCACGTGGTCTGAAATGATGTAAACCGACCTGCAATTTTCAGTGTGATGGGTTCATCAACGATGGGCATGCCCGTTTCATTGAAGTATAACGGTTCTGCTGTCGTTGTTGCACTTGTCGTTGCGACCGTTGTCGTTGCTTTGGTTGTCGTTCCGCCGGTCGTCCCGGTCGTGGTGGTTGGGGTAGACGCACAACCCGACACCAGCAGCGTGACGACAAGGACCAGGATTAAGATCTTTGCTTTACTCATCTTGCTTTCCTCCATTTAATGCTGCCCAAGATACAATTACTTGGGTGACTTGCAACCTAGTTGCCAATAAGGTCTTCAGGACCGGACTTATTCGATGACCATGAATCACCACCTTACTCGAAACCTTTTTATTTAAATGTTTATCAGTGAACTTGCCACCTATCCTTTTATGGCCCCGATCATGACACCCTTGATAAAAAACTTTTGAATCCAGGGATATACAATGATCATCGGCAAGGTTGACACAATGATCGAGGTATACTTGATCATTGCGGAAATTCTTGCTCGCTGAGCCAATGATTCTGCCAGTTCAACATCAGTTATCATTTCAGCTGCGACCTGATCTTGGATGAGGATTTCACGTAAGAAAAGCTGTAACGGGAAAAAAGCACGTGTCTTCAGGTAAATCATCGGCGTAAAATATTCGTTCCACTTGGCAACACCGAAATACATGGCCATAACTGCGATGATCGGTTTAGACAACGGCAAAATGATCTGCAG
>JAAYBY010000316.1 GCA_012729935.1 Clostridiaceae bacterium
ACCTTGCTTCCCAGGCGTTTTTTGTCACTGTAAATGGCCTCAGGAATTCCCTCAGCCGATCTATCGGTCCGTGTCGGCAGCTGATAGCGATGAAGAATATGTTCAATCCGTTCGCGTGTTCCTTTTTCTGTTTCACCGAGTTGCTCACCGATCGCGGCGGCCATGACCATGCCGATGGCTACAGCTTCACCATGTGTATAGCGCGAGAATCCGGTCGCCTTTTCCAGCGCATGACCAATCGTATGTCCGAAATTAAGCAACATACGTTCGCCAACATCTTTTTCATCCCGTGAGACGATTCCTGTTTTAATTGAAACACAACGTTCGAGAATCCATTCGAGGTCAAGGATCTGTTGCTCAATCATCTTCAGCAAATCAAGATCTCCGATCAAAGCATACTTGATCACCTCTGCCATACCTTCAGCCATCCGGCGACGCGGCAAAGAGTGAAGAACAGACGGGTCCATGATTACCGCAACCGGTTGATAAAATGTACCAATCAGATTTTTCCCATAGACGGAGTCGACAGCCGTTTTGCCGCCGATTGACGCATCAACCTGGGCCAGCAATGATGTTGGAACCTGAACCAGCGGCACGCCGCGCAGCCACGTGGCAGCAGCAAATCCGGCCAAATCACCGATGACTCCGCCGCCAAGTGCAACAACCGGATCGATCCGGGTCAGTCCGGCTTGATGGAACTGCCCATAAAGATCGTTCAGTTGATCCCAGGATTTGGTTGCCTCTCCTGCAGGGAGGACAACACAATGAACCGAAAATCCGGCCGCCTCTAATGACTGGGAGGCTTCACTCAGATACAGAGCAGCAACCTGTTCATCGGTAATCAAAACAGCCGTTCTTCCTTTACAATATGCGGCTATAATCGATCCAAGCTGTTTGAGCGATCCATTGCGGATGACGATCGGATAATCACGGGTCGGTGTATGGGCGATTAATTCCGGCATGTTCTTTCTCCTTTTAGTCAGGCTATTACATCAGTCTTCCGATAGCATCAGCCACCGGTTTCAGGCGAGACATGAGCGCATCAAAGGCAGCGGGTGTTAACGACTGCTGGCCGTCAGACAACGCATGGATCGGATCATGATGGACTTCGATAATCAGGCCGTCAGCACCTGCCGCGACAGCCGCTTTTGCCAGCGGTTCCACATACTGCGCGTACCCCGCAGCATGGCTGGGATCAACAAAAACAGGCAGATGTGTTCTGTTTTTCAAAACAGGCACAGCACTGATATCCAAGGTATAGCGTGTGCTGTCCTCGAATGTCCGGATGCCTCGCTCACAGAGAATAACGTCACTGTTGCCACCGCTCATGATATATTCAGCAGACATCAGAAGTTCGTTGATCGAATTGGCAAAACCCCGTTTTAAGAGAATCGGTTTCCGGATGTGTCCCAGCTCCTTCAGGAGCTCGTAATTCTGCATGTTACGTGTTCCAACCTGGATAATATCGACACAGTCCAGAAACAGCTCCAGCTGATTGGGATTGGTAATTTCCGAAACAATCGGCAGGTTCATTTCCTTCTTTGCCTGCTTCATATATTCGAGGCCTTCCGCCTGCAGCCCCTGAAACGAGTACGGTGATGTACGTGGTTTAAAAGCACCGCCACGAAGCATTTTTGCACCGGATTTTTTGACGGACGCCGCAATCAGTCGAACCTGATCTTCAGATTCGATTGAGCAGGGTCCTGCCATGACCACAATACGTTGACCGCCGATTATCAGATCACCGATCCTGATTTCAGTATCATCCGGATGAAATTTGCGGTTAGCTCGTTTGTAAGGTTCCTGGACTTTCATCACACGCTCGACTGCGCTTTGAATTTCCAGCGCTTCAATCGGAATACTTGATGTGTCGCCAACCAGTCCGACAATGGTCATGCTCTTTCCGAAAATCGGACTTGTTTGCACGCCATAGGCTTTTGTCAGCCACTGGCACAGCTCCTCAACGGACTCTCGTGATGTCTCTGGTTTTAAGACAAGAATCATATTTGTTCCTCCAACCCTAGTTTTTTGATAATGATCCGGACAATTTCTTCAGGATCTTGATCGGCCTGAATCGTGAGATCGGCCATCGATTGATAACGCGGATAGCGAGCCTGATAGAGTGATAGCCAGTGCTCTGCGGATTGCTGCGACAGCATCGGGCGTCCGTCTGCACCACCAATTCTGCAGCGTATCCGATCGAGCGAAATGTCCAAAAAGATATTAAACGTTCGATTCGAGCGACAGACAGCTGCCGCTTCCGGTTGTATCAGAGCCCCGCCACCAGTGGCAAGTACTTGGCAGACCGGCTGACTGAGCACCTCTCGCAATGATTCCATCTCATGTTTCCGAAAGGCAGCTTCACCCCGACTGGCAAACAAATCGGGTATCGACTGACCCGTCTGCTTCTCAATAACCGTATCAAGATCCAGGAAGCGCCAGTTTAACCTTTTTGCCAGCAACCGTCCGATCGTTGTCTTACCGCTGCCCATAAACCCGGTCAGAAGCAACGTAACGGGTGACTGATTGAGCAAAACACATTTGAGATTCTGTCGGATCATTGAACAGTCACGATCATTGAACGTGATTGCCGGATGCCAGATTTTCTGAGCTTGGACGGCTTGCCCAAACAGCATGCTCAGGCCGCCCTCCGCCGGGATATTCCGCTCACGAGCCATCAAAACCAGTTTGGTTGTCAGCGGATTATAAATCGTATCGTACACCATGGCACAATCGTCAAGATCCTTGGCGTCAACCGGCATTTCGGAAACATGAGGCCAGAGACCAACCGGCGTACCGTTCAGTAAAACCCATTTCTTTCCTATTCCTCGTTCGACCTGATTTTGCACCAGAATACGCCACTCATTCAATGTCTGTAAAACAGTGATCGACGTTCCGGGCTGCACATGCCGGATGTGTACTGCCAGCTTTTCCGCTTGATCAGGTCTGCGGGCTGTAATCCAGATGTGACAACCGGCTTCTGCCGCGGCCAGTGCCAGCGTTCGGCTGACACCACCGGCACCCAGAATCAGAACCGGCAGTACAGCCTGCAGCGGGCAAGCGTCCCGAAACGCCAGATAATCGGTGTTATAACCCGTTTGACCATGAATCGTATTAACAGCACCGATGCGACGGGCTGTCCGATCAAGCACTTCGAGATGGCCGATGAC
>JAAYBY010000317.1 GCA_012729935.1 Clostridiaceae bacterium
AGGTCATAGGCAGTCAGAAGCAGATCAAGCAGCCGACCGGCAGCTCCGACAAACGGGGTGCCGGTCGCGTCTTCATCAGCCCCGGGTCCCTCACCGATAAACATCAGTGGTGCCGATACAGCACCTCGCCAGACAACAACATTCTTTCGGGTTTCTGACAACGGACAACGCCGGCAGTCCCGGCACGCCTGTACAAATGTTGTCCACGTCTCGCCTTGCGGCCTATCGTTGGCTGATTGACTGATCATGATCGACCTCCGGTGTTGAATTGTTCAGTTCATCTGAAATGAACGCATCAATATTGTACCACAGCACTGGAAAAACTGGGATTGTTAACCGTCAACTGTGGTCTTACAATCCGATCGGAAACACTGCAAAAAATCCACCTTACAGGAAGATGGATCAGACATTGACTGGAATGTGGCAGATAGCTCTGGATCTCTGGATGTTCAATAGAGACGGTTATTTTGAACGAAGAATCACCATGGTAATACCTTCATTCTGGCGGCCCCAGTCCGGGTCCTGATGCAATGCCGGCATTTTTTCCACCAGTTGTCTGCCCATATTTTCAAACGGACCGAAACATTCACCCGGACAAAAAAAGCGAATCCGATGATTGTTCATCTGATCACACAAAAACTGACGAACTGCATCACGAATAGCTCCGCCGGTTCCCGTCGATCCGTATCCATGGATAATCTTGACGGTTTTAACACCAATACGGCGCAGTGTTGACAGCTCAAGTTTCAGCTTTGTCATAGCTGCATCCACTCTGGGTTTTCCCTGTTCAAGATTGACGACAACAGTTGCCAATTTCTATCAATTCCTTTCTATTCACTACCCCTGATTGTAACATGCTGCAGGTCATCCGGCAAACAGCTTGTTTTTGATCAGCTTATTTTTTAGGAAACAGGCCGATGCTGCGGTATACTCTTCTTGTAGAGAATTCGAACCAGGAGGCATTTATGCGGCTCGACAAAATACTGGCACAATCAGGATTAGGTTCACGGTCGGAAGTCCGGCAATTCATTCGCAGCGGACAGATCACGATTAACGGCCTGACGGTGCGAGACCCCGGATACAGTGAGGAAAATCTTGAGCAGCAGACAATCTGCCTAGCCGGAAACCCTGTTCTATATCACCGTCATAAACATTTGATGATGAATAAACCAGCCGGACTGATTACCGCCCATCAAGATAATCGACATGAGACGATTATGTCTCTGGTTCCGGAAATCTGGATTAACAGGGGAATTTCACCGGTAGGCCGGTTGGATCGCGATACAACCGGTCTGTTGCTTCTGACAACGGATGGGGTCCTGAACCATCGGCTGACGAGCCCGCGTTGGGAAATCTGGAAAACCTATCAAATCGTTTTTAGCGGTGAACCTTTGCAGGAATGCGATGTCACCCGGTTTAAGACCGGACTGACCTTATCTCCCGCTGAGCAGTTTCGACCGGCCAGATTGACGATCATTGACAATCAGTCTGCCGAACTGTCCATTAAGGAGGGCAAATTCCATCAGGTAAAACGGATGTTCCGGGCGATTAACCGGACAGTTATCCAGCTGCATCGGATACGTATCGGGCCGCTCAAGCTGGATGACTCACTTGAAGAGGGTCAGATCCGCGAATTGGACGACAGCGAAATCAGCGCCTTGTACGAACAGGTTCAGCTGACTGGGCAAGATTGAGTGTGCGCATTATCCCTGCATTTGACCGGCCCGATCTCGAATCAAGTACTCAATGAACGATTCCACCATTTCAGGATCATCGGCCTTATGTCCGACTGCCAGAATCTGATCCGGACCTTCCAGATCAAACGTTTCGATGACATTCAGTCCAGTCACTTCCAGACCCGTTATGGGTAGTGACTCATCATCATTTTGATCATCAGACTGCAGAGCCTTTTTTTCAGCGTCACTGAGATCATCAGATGACCGGATGATATCCCGTCGCAGTGGTTTGATTTGATTGTAAATCGACTCGGGTAAATCGCCTAGACGTTCATACAGCGCTGTCATATCCCTGAATGCTCCCTGCGGTGCATACTGGTTGTATGTACTCTTTTCGCAGATGAACAACTCGATGGAGTCAACAGAGACGACTGTGACCATTTTCATGACATAGCCGACCCTCAATTGTTCATCTGCTCCGCCGCCCATCATATCGGTTTCTTCCGTTTCCTGCTCTTCGAAGGTAATGGGAATGATCTGAAACTGGACTGTTTCGACCGAATCCAGTGCCGTTTGCAGATAGCTTTCGACCAGCTGGTCCGTTTCAGCGCTTTGCGTGAACAATCCGGATACCACGATCTGAAAATCAGGGTCCTCGTTTGTTACCATGGTGTAAATTAATGAACCAACGAAAAACAAAACAATGATCGAAATCAGAAGCGGTATTTTTTTGTAATGCCAGATATTTCGCCACTGATAGCGCGTTTTACCGAAAACAACCTGTTCAAGTCTCGGATCAATGGGCACAGGTTCAACGTATCGGTCCATTAAAACATCGTACGCCGTGAAGATCTGTTCCATTTCCATCAGGCTCTTCTCATCTTGCTTGCCCCGGAAACGCTTCATCAGCAACGTATAGCGCGACTCGATCTCGTATGAGTTGGCACCTTGTTTCAAGCCGAGAATATTATAGGATTCTTCTTTTGTAAGCACGTAATCACCTTAAACGCTTATCTTCATTCAACCATCTCATGATAGGACTGAGCTGGCTAATCACGCTTCGTCTGTTCGTTGAATCGGTTTCATCGTCGGGAATAATAGAACATCCCTGATCGACGGCGAATCCGTCAAGAGCATCACCAAACGGTCAATACCCATTCCCAGGCCGCCGGTCGGCGGCATGCCGTACTCCAGCGCTACACAAAAATCATCGTCAAGCAGATTGGCCTCTTCGTCACCCGCTTCGCGTTTTTTCAGCTGCGCGTCAAAGCGGGCTCGCTGATCCAGCGGGTCATTGAGTTCTGAGTAGGCGTTGGCATATTCCCGGCCATCGATAAACAACTCAAAACGTTCCGTAAGTTCCGGATGTCCCGGCTTCTTTTTGGTCAGCGGTGACACTTCTATCGGATAGTCCGTGATAAATGTCGGCTGTACCAGATTTGCCTCACAATACGTTTCGAAGAAAAGGTTCATGACGTCGCCGCGGCGCATGCCGGTTTTGATGTCTTCAAGGTTTTTCTCTCTTGCCAGCTGCATTGCTGCTTCATCGTCCTTGATCAGATCAAAATCGATACCAGCATATTTCAGGATGGCTTCCCGCATCGTCATTCGCTGGTAAGGCGGTGTCAGATCGATTGTCTTACCCTGCCACGGAATGATTGTTGTCTGGTGAACCGCTTGTGCGGCACTGGTTATCAGCTGTTCTGTCAGCGTCATCATTCCCTCATAGTCTGTATATGCCTGATAGGCTTCCAGCAGTGTAAATTCCGGATTGTGTTTTATGGACAGTCCTTCGTTGCGGAATTGGCGGCCGATTTCATAGACGCGCTCCAGTCCACCGACGACCAGCCGCTTCAAAAAAAGTTCCGGTGCAATCCGTAGAAACAAATCAATATCCAGCGCATTGTGGTGTGTGATGAAAGGACGGGCAGCGGCACCGCCGGGGATGACATTGAGCATTGGCGTCTCAACCTCAATGAACTGCATCCGATCCAGCTGCTCGCGCAGCGTCCGGATAATCAGGCTTCGCTTGACAAAGGTGTCCCGAACCTCGGGATTGACAATTAGATCAAGATAGCGTTGACGATAGCGGGTATCGGTATCCTTCAAACCATGATATTTCTCCGGCAGCGGACGCAGTGCCTTGGCTAAAAGCTGATATGATTCTGTTTTAACCGAAATTTCACCCTTTTGTGTCCGGAAGACTTGTCCTCGTACACCAATCCAGTCACCGATATCCAGTTTCTGCCATTGAGCATAATTCGTTTCACCCAGCGCATCTATTTTTGTGAAAAGCTGAATCCGTCCTTCTTGATCGGACAGATCACAGAAGCTGACTTTCCCCATACCTCTCTTGCTCATCAGTCGGCCGGCCAGTGACACCGTCTGTCCTTCGAGCTGATCAAACTGCTCGTGAATATCCAGACTGTGGTGTGTTACCGGGTAACAGACAGTCTCGAACGGATTTTCACCCGCTGCTGTAAGAGTCTGCCACTTCGCCATTCGTATCGACATCTGTTCATTGAGATCGGGTTCTTTCGAATTATTGTTTACTGCGTGAACAGCGTCGCTCTGTTGTTTCGGCTTCTGATTGCTCTGCATGTCTCATCATCCTTTTCATGTCAAGCACCGGTGACGTCACGCCATCCGGTGCCAGGAAGTAACTATGGATTCATTTTAGCACATTAAGAATTATCAGGATGGTTTCGATATTTTCACAATCCGATAACGCAGCATACCGGCAGGTGTCCTGACGTCAACGATCTGACCGCGTTTCTTCCCCATGATCGCTGCTCCGACAGGCGAATCGCTGGAAATTTTATTGTTGAAAATATCCTGTTCTTTCGCACCCACCAGCAGATACTCCACTTCTTCCTGGGTCTCTTCATCCTTGATCTTGACCATCGCGCCAAGTGTAACCTTGGAGCTGCTGATCTCATCATCATCGATTACTTTGGAGTTCTTTAAAATCGATTCGATTTCCATAATGCGAAGTTCGTTTTCTGCCTGAGCTGTTTTCGCATCGTCGTACTCAGAGTTTTCTGAGAGATCTCCCATGGCACGGGCTTCTTTCAGCCGCTCGGAAATCTCTGCGGCTATTGATGTTTTGCGCAGATCGAGTTCCTCCTGCAGGCTCTTGATCCCGTTATAGGTCATCTCATAGACTTTTCTTGCCATTCGTGTGGCTCCTTTCATTTCGCTTACACATCTTCAGTCTGCTG
Organism: Clostridiaceae bacterium; assembly: GCA_012729935.1. GTDB lineage: Bacteria > Bacillota > Clostridia > Saccharofermentanales > UBA5734 > JAAYBY01. The sequence continues at coordinate 4,898 of JAAYBY010000317.1, forward strand.
ACTGATTACTTAGGGACGTCGCTCACTTTCTTTCTGAATGACATCATGAGCGCCACCCTCAACAATACTGGTTGCGGACACCAGCACCAGTCTTGCTTTCTTCTGAAACTCAGGTATGCTGACTGATCCGCACGCACACATGGTTGAACGAATTTTACTCAGACTCACGTCCAGGTTATCTTTTAGTTTGCCGGCATAAGGCACGTAGGAATCAACACCTTCTTCAAATGCCATCTTCCCGGTTTCGTCTCCACCTTCATCATATCGCTGCCAGTTTCTGGCCCGGTTAGAGCCTTCACCCCAGTACTCTTTCACATAGGTTCCGTTGACCAGCAGCCGACGTGTCGGGCTCTCGTCAAAGCGGGCAAAATAGCGTCCGAGCATGATGAAATCTGCACCCATCGCCAGCGCCAGGGGCATGTGGTAGTCATAGACGATTCCGCCATCCGAGCAGATGGGTACATAGAATCCGGTTTCACGGAACCACTGATCACGCGCTTCGGCAACCGCCATAACAGCCGATGCCTGTCCGCAGCCGATGCCCTTCTGTTCACGAGTGATGCAGATGGAACCGCCGCCGATACCGACCTTAATAAAATCCGCTCCTGCTTCAGCAAGAAATCGGAAGCCGGCAGCATCGACCACATTACCGGCGCCAACGCGGATTGTCTCACCGTATGTTTGTCTGATCCAGATCAAGGTGTCTTTCTGCCATTCAGTAAACCCGTCGGATGAGTCGATGCAGAGAATATCCGCACCCGCTTCAATTAATGCGGGTACACGTTCTTCATAATCGCGAGTATTGATACCGGCTCCGACCATCAGTCTCTTATGTGCATCCAGCAGTTCTTCGGGGTTATCTTTATGTTCGTCGTAGTCCTTGCGGAAAACCATTGCGACCAGTTCATTCTGATCGTTGACAATTGGCAGCTGATTGATTTTATGGTCCCAGATTATGTCGTTTGCTTCACTCAGATTGATGCCTTCCCGGGCATAAACCAGATGATCGAACGGTGTCATGAACGCATGAACCGGTGTCTCAGGTGGTGTCCGTGACACTCTGTAGTCGCGGCTCGTTACGATACCAAGCAGCTTGCCCGTTGCAGAACCGTTCTCCGTGATGGCGATGGTTGAATGACCGGTTCGCTCTTTGGTCGCCAGCACGTCTGCCAGAGTGGCATCCGGTTTCAGATTTGAATCACTTGTTACAAATCCAGCCTTGTATTTTTTTACTTTTCGCACCATTTCAGCCTGGCTGTCAATCGGCTGAGATCCATAGATAAATGAAAGACCACCGCTGCGGGCAAGCGCAATCGCCATGCGATCATCCGAAACTGCCTGCATCACGGCGGATACCAGCGGCACATTGATGTTGATCGGACTCGGTTCGTTGCCTTTACGATACCGGACGATACTGGTTGAAAGCCTGACCTGATCCGGTGTACAGGAGCGGGTCGTCAGATTGGGTACCAGCAAATACTCACTGAAGGTTCTTGATTCTTTCTCAAAAATCATTGCCATGTCATCTTACCTCCGTCTGAGTGTCGGCTTCGCTCGAAGCCTTCGCCACAAAAGATGCTTCCTCGGCAGCTTTAAGAAAAGCTGTGAAAAGCGGGTGTGGCCGGATGGGACGCGACCGGAATTCCGGGTGATACACAACACCAATATACCAGGGGTGATCCGCAACTTCGACAGCTTCGACCAGACGTTCATCCGGAGACAGTCCGGCGAACACAAGACCTGCTTCTGCAAGAACATCGCGATAAGCCGAATTGAATTCCCACCGGTGATGATGTCGTTCGTCGACTGTCTGAGTGCAGTAGGCGGCCGCCAGCCGGGTATCTGGTTGAATCCGGCACGGACAGGCACCTGAACGCATCGGCATTTGGATGGTGTTTAAGAGCACTGACGATGTTAAATCGTTATTCGTTTCACTATTTGGCAAGGTGAACAGGGGGGTGCACGCAGTTTCAGACTCTGCCGAATGAGCGTCTTCCAGTCCTGCCCGGTTCCGAGCGAATGCGACTGTCGCCATTTGCATACCAAGGCCGATCCCCAGCATGGGTTTTCCGCTGTCAAGCGCATAAGCCGCGGCCTGTATCATGCCGGCCATGCCTCGCGGTCCAAATCCACCCGGTATGATGAAAGCTGCCACATCTGATAGTAAATCTGCTGTTTGTTCAGCATCCGTCAGGTCTTCAGCATCGACCCATTTGACATCAGCCTTGACACCGTTGGCAATCCCTGCATGACGCAAGGATTCAAGAACACTGATATATGCATCCTGCAAAGCCAGATATTTTCCGACAAGCGCGATACGAATCGGTTTGGTGGCAACACGGTCTTTGACGATCAGCGACTGCCACTGAGATAAATCTGCCGGCCGATCCGGATCAACCGGCAGCGACAATTTTCGAATGACTTCTTTTGCCAGTCCTTCTGCCTCCAGGGTGAGCGGCAGATGATAAACCGTTTCAACATCGATGTTTTGAATGACACATGATTTCTCAACATTGCAGTAAAGGGCAATTTTGCTAATCACATCATCGTCCAGCGGTTTCTCACAGCGGCAGACGAGGATATCTGGTTGAATGCCCAGTGATCTGAGTTTCTGAACACTGTGTTGAGTCGGTTTTGTTTTGGTTTCGCCTGAACTTCTCAGGTACGGTATCAGCGTCACATGGATAAAGAGGACATTTTCGTGACCGACCTCGTAGCTGATCTGACGGATCGCCTCCATATACGGTGTACTCTCCATATCACCAACTGTTCCGCCGACTTCAGCAATGAGAACGTCCGGTTGATTTAACCGGTCTTCCTGGTAGATATGCTTTTTAATTTCATTAATAATATGAGGAACAACCTGAACGGTTGTTCCGCTGAAACCGCCTTCTCTTTCACGCTGCAGTATGTCGCGATAGATCATGCCGGTTGTGATGTCGCAGGTAGAGTCCAGATTGGTATCCGTAAACCGTTCATAATGTCCGATATCAAGATCTGTCTCTGCACCGTCATCGGTAATGAATACCTCACCATGCTGAGTCGGACTCATCAGTCCGGGATCGATATTGATATAAGGATCAAATTTCTGATTCAGGACATTCAGGCCACGTGCTTTCAGAAGACAACCAAGCGTAGCGGCCGTGATCCCTTTTCCGATGCCGGAAACCACTCCGCCTGTAACAAATATATACTTTGTTGCCATTTGATATCCCCTTCCGGTTTCTGGTCAGCACACAGCGCAGTTCATATGGTCGGCCAGACTGTGTCAATGATTACATGATATTGTAAGGAGAAAAGCCCCCGAATGTCAACAGACAAGGAGGCTTTTCCATGATTATCGTCGATTCTGTCTAATTGTTTCTCTCTGCGTCACATCTTCGTCGCACTTTCCATCGCTATAAACCATTTCGTTTGCGTAATGAACGGAAGATAATCACCAGCGGCAGGAGCAGGATCGTTGTGATAATGGCCTCAGGCAGCATATACGTGCCATTATACAGGATCGAATAAACCCAGGGGTTCATACCTGCCTCCTCAGCATATGAATAGTAGAAGATAACGCCGGACAGCAGGTGGCTAACCGTGCGCCCTGCCATCCCGATCCAAATCGCAATGATAAATCTAGGGATACTGATCATGCCCATTCGCATCAGGATGTTTCGCTCTGAAGTACGGATCTGCTTTTTCGCTGCGAAGAATCCGGCAAGACCTAAAAGTCCGAAAGCCAGCGGATAATCCAGGAAAACAGATGCCCAGTGTGCAGCAAAAGGCGCAACGATAAACTGCAGCATGCCATGTACAAGGCCGATACCGATTCCCCAGGCGGGGCCGAAAGCAAGTGCACAGAAAATAATCGGCAGCATGGATGCTGGCGTTATGGTGCCGCCCTGTGGCATACGGTAAATGGTAAACATCGACAAAATTGTTGACAACGCGATGGCCATTCCACCACATGCGATTGCCAGAATCGTTTCTCGAGTTTGTCTCAAAGCAACGGGGTTTGATTGAGTCATACGAATCACCTCCAAAAATACGTTCAAGCTGTTTCAGAAAGCTTACTGGCGGATCCGCAACAAAAAAGCTTTCCGTCAGCCGGTCGGACTGTCGGAAAGCTGATCAGGCTTAAGATAGTCCCTCCGCCGGCATTATCCGGTTCAGGTTATAGGGTCGATGCCTTCAGGCATCCTCTCAGCCAGCTTTCGCCAGCTCCCCTCGTTTGTCATTCCATTATAGCGCCATTGGTCTCAAAGATCAACCGCTATCGCATAAGCGACTCGATTTCCTCAGCCTCTCTCGGGATATCGTTCGACAAAATCGTACAGCCTGTTTCTGTGACAATAACATCATCTTCAATTCTCATACCCATTCGCTTCTCGGGAATGTAGATGCCCGGTTCGACCGTCAGAACCATACCCGGCAGCAGTTTTGCCTCCCGATCAGACACATCATGGACATCAAGCCCCAGATGATGGGATACATTGTGCCAGAAATACCGGGTAACCGGTTCATCTTTTTCGATCCAGCCAACATCCAGAAGACCCTCCAACGCAGTCTGTCGGCAGGCTTCATTGATTTCAGCCAGTGTAATACCCGGTCGTATTGTGGCAAAGGCCGTCTCCTGGCATTGGCGGACAATCGCATATAAGGCCCGTTCGTTGTCCGAAAACCGACCGCTGGCCGGGAAAACACGCGAAATATCTGCACAGAGGCCTGCGACGCGCGCACCGACATCAATCTGGACAAGATCCCCGGATTTGATCGATCCGAACGGATGCATGTGGTGCAGGCAAAACAGGTTGTCACCGCTGGCCACGATAGACGGAAACGCAGGTTCCAGACAGCCGGACGATGCCAGAACATGGGCAAATTCAGCCCAGAGGTGGTATTCTTTCAGGCCAGGTTCAAGGCGGCGGAGCATGGCCCGAATACCTTCATCGGTCAGTTGTATGGCTTTTTTGATCATCTCAATTTCGTCATAGTGCTTAATCATACGCA
>JAAYBY010000318.1 GCA_012729935.1 Clostridiaceae bacterium
TGGCCGGGGAAACCGCAATCAAACAAATCGCTGATTTGGTTATCCTTCATCATTAATCCATGCACGTTCCGGTAGGATTTTAATCTGGCATCATATGTCCAGAAATAATCCAACAGATTGTGATCCATCACGGTAAACCGCTGATCCCAGTAGAATATCCCGGAAACGCCAGTCAGACAAACCGGATCAGAAACAGACTGGTCACTGATTTGCAGCGTGACAAAACAGGATCGATGAATCCATTCCCCTGCGGCTTCGTAGGGCTTATTGACCTCGAACGGAATATGCAGCTGATCGAGGTACCAGAACGGTGCTCCTGTCAGGGGTGTTGGCGCATCAATGCCTCGCGTCGGGATCAGAAACGGATGACTGTAAGATATACCGTTATCCTGCGATATAGCCGCGAGAATCCGAGTGTCCTTGAGTCCTTCGTGAACCGGCCTGAAGTAGGGCTTCTCCGGGTGCTGAGCGTCGACAATATTGCAGACAGCCAGTACATGGCTGTCACCAAGTGATGTGAAATAAACAGTTCGGACGACAACAGGTCTTTCTTCAAAGAATCGGATTGAAAACGGCTCAAATGGATCAGACCAGGTTTGACCTTCATCGTCTGAGTAGGTGCATAACGCATATTGATTGACTTCATCCGATTTTAGCGGGCTGGCCTTGTAGCCGCATAACCATCTGCCGGATGGCAGTACCGTGATACAGCCAAATGTTTTGCTGTTTGTTGAAGGATTGGATGGCTGCTTGACAAATCCAGACGAAATTAATTTCATAAAAGTCACCTTCCTGGCATAATAAACCATCCTGATTATACAACACGACAGACAATATCTAAACAGAGCAGCAAAATATCAGGGTTGTTGATCTATCCTGGTAAATTCTGATAAAATGAAACCGCAGTTCTAATTCTAAGGTGCTTGATCATCATACTTTCATTCGTATAAGGGAGGGCAACAAATGAGTCTGCGACAGAATCGCTTATTTGGATTCATCTATATTTCTGTAGTTTACCTGATCGCTGCCATCGTCGGTGTTTATACGTTTTCGACGATTACGTTGTCATCCTTGTTGATTAGATTGTTTTGGGCTGATATTGCAGCAACTCTGTTTGTTTACTGTGCCGGGTTGATGGTGCGCAACGCATCCGTATACGATCCATACTGGAGCGTAGCACCGATGATGATTCTGATTGCTTTGTCCCGCTATTTCTCGATCCAATCACCTGTTGCCTATTGTTTGGTTTTCATCATCTGCTTCTGGGGCGTTCGATTGACGCTTAACTGGGCATACACTTTTCGTGGACTCCATCATCAGGATTGGCGATATAATAAACTTCACGATTGGTCTCCACGCTACTTTCCACTGGTCAGCCTGACAGGTATTCATCTATTTCCGACACTGGTTGTCTTCTTTGCTTTGATACCGGCAGTCTATTTCCTTCAGGACAGCACATTAAACGGGTTGACCGTGCTTGGCCTTGTTATCTGTCTGTCGGCCGCTATTCTGCAGATGGTAGCTGATTGTCAGATGCACCGTTTCAGAAAACAAAACCAGGATCCAAAGCGTGTGATTTCGGCTGGTCTCTGGCGCTATGCCCGCCATCCAAACTATCTGGGTGAAATTCTTTTGTGGTGGGGTGTCTATCTGGTAATGCTGTCCTCCCGACCCGATCGCTGGCATTTGGGGTTCGGCGCGCTGATCAATACATTAATGTTTTTCATAATCAGCATACCGTTGGCCGAGAAGCGGCTTCGTCTGTATAAGCTTGATTATGAAAGGTACCGGCGGCAAACACGATTGCTTCTACCGATTCCCAGAAAATCCGTTTAAATCGGATCACTATTGTTCGTCTTCTTGCGTATGCCCGAATCGACCCAGCAGATCATTCACGAACTGCTGAGCCCGGCGTCCGGAAATACTGCCGTGCCATTGGCCCCACTGCTTTGCCTGTTCGATCAACGCCTGCTCTGAAAGTGGTATTTCGGGATGCTTCTGGACGATACCCTGTACAATGGCAAGATACTCCTGAGTTGTAGGACGAGGGAAATAGATCGTAATACCGAACCGGTTGACCAGGGAAATCTTCTCTTCAGCCGTGTCTGAGTGATGCAGATCATTTTGGTTTCCGGCGTCGCTGCGGTCAGACCAGGTCTCCCGGATCAGGTGTCTGCGGTTGGACGTGGCATAAATCAAGACATTATCGGGCGTTAGCTCGATACCGCCTTCGATCACCGCTTTTAAATGTTTGAAATCTGTTTCAAACTCTTCAAATGACAGATCATCCATATAGATAATGAAGCGGTACTGGCGGTTCTTGACTTGTTCGATTACACGTGATAAATCCTGGAATTGATGCTTGTAGATCTCAATGATCCGAAGCCCCTGTTCGGCGTACTGGTTTAAAATTGCCTTGATACAGGTTGATTTTCCTGTTCCGCTGTCGCCGTACAACAGCAGGTTGTTGGCCTTTTGGCCGTGAAGAAAGGCCTCGGTGTTGGCTGTCAACGCCTTCTTCTGAGATTCATAACCGATCAGGTCATCCAATGTAACGGAGATGACATTTGTGATCGGGTGGAGTTTTATCTGCTCACCGCTGCCGCTAATCCTGAAGGCATGATTCAGGCCGAGCATTCCCACACCATGCTGACGGTAAAAGGATGTGACAACAGCGAACAAATCCTGTTCGGTTTGAGTTTGATTGATGTCTCGACTCAGTTGACGGATTTTTTCACTGACCTGCCAATTGTATATTTTACGGTTCTTGGGGATTGCCTGATAGTTTGTCAGCAAAGAGAAACAGGAAACGCCGGCCGCCTGTTCCAGATGACTGAAATTAAAATCAAACAAGGCTTTAATGATCGCCAAATCATGACAGACCAGCTGGTTGACGCTACCATGGCGGACATCTGTGCGTTCACACAGCAGGCTGAATGGGTTTTCAGTTGAGGCAAGGCACCAGGCAAGGTAGTTCTGCCAGAGATTGTCGTCGAAACCATACTGTGTCGCGACATCCAGCAGCCGGTTCACCTGCGTATAGATATCAGATAAAAGTGTTTCCGTATCAGACTGCTTTGTTTCGAAACGATGGAAGATGTCAGACAGTGCCGAGAGAATCGGATCCTCCTTCATCTTTCGGTAAACAATCAGTCTGTTTAACAATCGATGCATGGTGCTCCTCCTTCGTCTCTGAATGGATACTGCGTATATTCGTATTGTATCAGATGAATAGCCCTGGCAAAACGTCAGTCGTCGATTCACCCCTGCAGAGTGGTGAATCGTCCAGGTTAATTACGTTGATAGACAGGCTGGAACAAGCTGTTAAGCCTTTGATTGATATCAATCAGGTGGTTGTACTGGAGCATTTCGTACTGGTGAAACAA
>JAAYBY010000319.1 GCA_012729935.1 Clostridiaceae bacterium
CATGCGGAACCGGCAGATTATTTAATGGCAACCGGTCTTGAAGCGCTAATCGGGTATTTAAGTCTAAAAAATGAGGATCAGCGGCTGGATCAGCTGATGACGATGATTCTGGAGGAGACAACAGATGGGACCGGAACGAAAGAAGAAACAGCAGCCACCTAAGATGACACGTTCGTCCGGTGAAAAAAGACAGAACAGGTCAGCAGAGCGTCCTGTCAGACGGAAATCAGAGTTCAAGGCAGAACGTCCTGTCAGACAGAAATCAGCGTTCAAGGCTGAGCGTCCCGTCAGACAGGAAGCTGCGTTCGAGACAGAACGCCAGCCTGCAGAAGCGGGCTCGCTGGATCGTCTGGAAGGACGTAATCCGATTTTTGAGGCCATGCGTGCCGGCCGTTCGATAAACAAGCTGTGGATTCAGAAACGTGAAGGCAAACCGGATCCCGTCCTGACCCGATTGATGAATCAGGTAAAAGCGACTGGCGTACCGATCCTTGAAGTTGACCGGCAGGTTCTTGATCAGATGTCGGAAACGCATGCCCATCAGGGCGTCATTGCCCAACTGGCTGCACATGAATATGCCGATCTGGATGAGCTGGTTGCATCGATCGGGGAACGGGGAGAGGTACCGTTTCTCCTGATTCTGGATGAGCTGAAGGAAAGCTACAATCTGGGATCTGTCCTGAGGATCGCTGATGCAGCCGGCGTTCATGGTGTGGTGATACCCAAACGGCGCTCAGTTGGTCTGGACGCTTCAGTTGGGAAAGCATCTGCCGGAGCAATGGAGTATGTCCCGGTCTGCCGCGTCACCAATATCAGTCAGACCATAGAGACGCTCAAAGAAAAAGGATTCTGGATCACTGGAACGGATGCATCGGCCGATCTGGATTACCATGAGGCAGACTGGTCCGGACCGCTGGCGATATTGATCGGCAGTGAAGAATCGGGACTCAGTCCGGTCTTGAAAAAGCATTGTGATTTTCTGGTTTCAATACCCATGCAGGGTCATGTCAATTCGCTGAATGCAGCTGTGGCTACCGGCATCGTAGTTTTTGAAGCGGCAAAACAGCGTCGTCAGAATTTGAACCGGCAGGTGTGATGTCATGGCAGAGCTGCTGGACGAACGGGTCTTGCTTGAGCAGGCACGAGAAGGAGACAGTGATGCTGTCGATCAGCTGCTGACCCGCTATAAGGATCTGGTACGCAGCAAGGCATCGCTGATGTATATGGCCGGTGCCGATTCCGAAGATGTGATTCAGGAAGGCATGATTGGACTTTACAAGGCCATTTGCGCCTATCAGCCAGAGAAGCAGGTTCCCTTCCAGGCTTTTGCGTCATACTGCATTCTGACACAGATCACTGATGCAGTACGGCGAGCGGCCAGACAGAAGCACCAACTGCTCAACCAGTCTGTTTCCCTGCACAGCCTGACTGATCCGGGGAATCAAAAGAGCCTGGCGGTGTCCGATGTGATCGCAGACACCAGAGAGCAGGATCCGGAGCAGCGATTACTTGACCGGGAACGTGTGTCGGATCTTCTGGCATTCATGCAGGCAGATCTGAGTCGACGGGAAAGGCAGTGTCTGCTCCTGCTGATCCAGAATCTATCCTACCAGCAAATTGCCGACATTCTTGATGTTTCAGTCAAAACAGTTGATAATGCACTCGGAAGGGCACGTAGGAAAATCCGCCAGTTCCGCTCAGATTTATCAGAGTCTGACAACCGGAGGTGATGCAGATGCACAGGTGGATCCGAAAATTATTGATAACCGTGATGATCGTATCGATGATCCTGACGACGGTCAGCTGCTCATCCGACACGGGTCTGTTCGGCATGCTGTCAAGCGAGCTGCGCGGTAACGGACAGCGCCAGCCGAGTGCACGAAATCTGACTGCCCATCAGCTGGTTCAGAAAATGGCTGATACCATCCGTAATCGAAGCGATGTCGCGGCGACGTTCAGCAGTATCCCGGAAAAGCAAAGAGGATCGGTCAGCCTGGACCTTTTCCAGCAGTATATTGCTTTATTGACCAGAGGCGTAGCCGGATCCATCGTGTCGTTCTCGCCGATGACTGAAGACGAATTCAGTGAGATTCAGGCGATTATGAACGAACGGGTACCAGGACAAAAGGACCAGATTGAAACGTTGAATGGCTTCTGGATCCACACAAAAGGTGTGGGTCAGTCTGAAGGACGGTTTGCGGTTTTTGTCGAGGCAAAAGAAGGCGAAGTTGCCACGCTGGCCGGGTGGTGGGTGGAGCAGCTCATTGCCCTTCAGCAATTTTCGGTTTTGTACTTCGACGCCCTGAGTGGTGGTGATCAGGAAGCACTGGCAGCTCTGCTCAAGGAAACGGATTTGCCGGAGTCAATCATCGATATTCGTGCAGCGAGGCTGATTGACTTTTACCGGAATAACATCAACTCCAGGCCGGATGAGTTCCGGCTGACGCACGCGCGGATTGACAGCATTGGATTTGAGGAGTTCGGTATCATCAACCCGGACAGGAGCCAATCCGTCAGCCGCAGCATAGAGATCATGCAAACCGGCAGCGGCTTGTACCAGGTGCAGGATGTACTGCCGGAGAAAATTCAGATCTCCGATCTTCAGATTCTCTATGATGACAAGCTGCTGATGACGTTCGGGCAAATTCAGGATGGTGAAGACGCGCAGATCAGATCTGGTGAACTGGAGAGCATCATCGGTGAATCGCTGCTGCACGATAACAGTGTCTGCACAACTGCACCAAACGGGGTTCAGCGGATCAACCTGCAGTATAGGTCTCTTCGTCTGAAGGCTGAGGGAACATGCTTCCGCCACAGCCGCTGGAGCGGTACAATCACGGAAATTGAACTGGTCAGCACAAAATGCAGCACTGGTTCAGGACTGCGGCCGGGCGATTCGCTTGAACGGTTGCTGGAACAGTATCCTTTCGCGTTGGAATCGAATCTAATCATGAGTGGTGAGACTCCCCTTGGGCGGGTTCAGCTGCGCTTCAAGGTTGAAGATGACGTGATCCAAAGCATCGTGCTGTCCCATTGACGCGAAAGAATCAATAAAAGAGTCAATAAATCAGATGTCTTCCAAAAGCAGCTGTTTCAAACGGTTTTGTGTCTGCTCTGTGACACCGCACCGCAGCAGATAATCGGAAACGCTGCCGTAGTTTTTATATAAATAATCAAGCGTCTTTTCCATATAGACAGCCGGTGTGGTCAGGTAACGCTGATGATCAGATGGAATTTGATGCATGATCGTCTGAAACCAGGGCTGCAGGTTCGTTTCACTGATCTGGTAATCCGCAACAATGACCGAATCCGGCACATCAGCGAGCAGCAGAAGCAACGCTGAGATGAGTCCTGTCCGGTCTTTTCCGTGTGAACAGTGAAACAGGCGTGCACCGGACTGGTCACTGGACAGATGGTGCATCACACGCCCGATTGCCTGCTTGGCGTCATCCAGCATGTGATGGTACAGATCAACCAGCTCGGGGCGTTTATTGTTATTTTTGGCGTGATTTCGTTCGAGCTGATCGAACTTCTCATCGAGATCAGTACCCAGCAGCGAGATATTGACATATTCGATCAGAGGATGCCCGGATAACAGATGAGGCAGTTGGCTGATTTCAGCGGGACTGCGCAGATCAATGACCTGTGAGACCGGTATCGCCAACAGTTGATCGAGTTCATGGCGATTGAGCCTGACAGGTGCGTCAGAACGGAGAAATCGTCCATAACGGGTTGCCCTGCCGTCCCTGGTCGGATGACCACCCAGATCACGAATATTGTAAAGCGTCTGAAAAACCAAATTCTTGCCAGACTCATCAGTACCAGACATTCCATCTCTCCTTTTTTTGTAATCGTTCGAATCAACACAATTGGCATTTGCTGTTGCTTTCCGATAGAATTATATCATGAATAAACCAATGAAGAGCTTAACAACATGGTAAACATGAATGTCTGTTCAGGCATTACGGCGATCCGGGTCGACGCCGATGCCTGTCCTGTGGCTGTCCGTGATTTGATTATAGAAGAAGCACGCAGACGAAAGATCCATCTGGTTTTTTACATCGATGAGAACCATGAGCTGGAACCGGCTTACGGTCAGGTCAGGCAGGTTGGCCAGGGACGGGATGCGGTCGATCTGGTGCTTGTGCAGGATGTGCGTCAGCGGGATCTGGTGATCACACAGGATTATGGCCTGGCTGCGCTGGTTTTGGCGAAAAAAGGCACTGCCATTCATCCGAGCGGCCTGGTGTTCAGCGATCAGAATATTGATCGACTGCTGTTCGAGCGCCATTTGTCAGGAAAAATGCGTCGTGCCGGACAACGGACGACCCATCAAGGCAAACGACGTAAAGAAGAGGACAGGCAATTCGCCAACGCTTTCTATCGGGTTCTAAACGGACAGGTTCAGTTCGAGTGACAGCAATGGTGCATGCTGTTGTGCGCCATAGACATCGGTTTCGCCCAGATCACCGGAGCATAGAGGCCGCTTGATGGTAATTTTGATCGCCTTGGCCGGCTTAAAGGGAATGATGTTCAACACATCATCCGGCTGGAGCTGAAACAGACGGCAGACGGTGTCGGTGTTGATTGCATCGGCTGCGACAACCTTTTCAAACCAGTCAAGGCTCTTGAACATGATATCAAACGTCAGCTCATACGGGCCGGCGTTTTTGCTGCGAATAACGTCCGTGATATCAATTAGTTTGATGCGCATATGTCTCATCCTTTAAAAACGCAAAAGCAGTCGTTGGTCAGCTTATTCAGACATCTTTGAAGGTGACAGGGAAGGGCTCGGCCGGATCGGCGACAGCCATCAGGTGATAGAGACTGAACACGAACGTCCGGCCTGTTGAGATATCGCTTGGCGAATAGGGGAAGGCAAGGTTGCCAGCAGTCGCCCGCCGGCCGGGATAACCGTAGTGCAGCAGCGTTGAGCGGGCGAAGGAACAAATCGTATCTGCCTGATCCTGCGTGTCGGCTGTTGCTTCAATCACGATACCCAGCTCGTGGACTCCTTCGGTTGATGGTGTCGGTTCCAGTACCCCCATCACACCATTTTTGCCATAAATGTTAAACCTCAGGTGATAAGTCCAGTTTAAATCCCGGAAATTATCAGCGACGCGTTCAGAGACTGCCTCGGTGATTTGATCGATCGCACTGATCATGATCGGATCACGGGCTCCGGCGATGGAAACGGTACGATAGCCGATCGGCCTGGCACCTTCCAGCTTGATGGTGTAGGGTGTGGCCGGAATCCAACGGGAGCCGCTGACCCGGACTGACGTATCCGTTTCCTGGATAAACGCACAATCTCTGAGATCAAGATGTCCGCCGGGTCCATAGAGCATATAGGGATTGCTCTTCTCATAGAGCGTGTGTGCCGCGACGGATTGGGTGGTGCAGGCGCGGATGGGATTGAGCGGCTCCAAAACAAAGGAATCTTCATAAAGTGTGCCAAACATGCAGTCAGACCCGCTGCCCGGTGTTGCGCAGATGGCGGCACATTCCAGGATCTTGCCAAGGTGCAGCGCCAGTGCCTGGTCATAGCCCAGCTTGATCGGCAACGCTGCAAAAATGGACGGATCATAAGCTCTGCCGGCCAAAATGACATCCGGATTTCCGTCTAAAGCGCGGATGATGGGTTCAACACCCATCTGGGCGACGATGTGCGTCGAAGCGTCGATGGCGTCAACAATCAGCTCTGGCGCAGGATCGAGCGCGCTGATGTTGCCCGCCGCCAGTTCGTCTTTCAGACGGCTCTTCTCGAAATCAGCAGAAATCAGAGCGAGCTTAAAGTGAAGATTGTTATCCCTGGCGATCTCCAGCACAATGTCCGTGCACCAGTCAAGATGAGGTTTGGCACCGCTCCCGCCTGCTGATCCGATGATGATCGGGATCTTTGCCTTTAATCCCGCTTTGATCATGATCGTCAAATCGCGCTTGACGGCGGTTCGATTGGTAAAAGACTTGCCTGCACCCAGATAGTAGGGGCCGGGGTCTGTAGAACCGGCATCAGCGGCAATCAGGTGCGGATGCTTGCTCATACCAGCTTCAAAGGACTCAACAGGAAAGCCATACCCGAGCATCGCTGCTGCTGACAAAATTCGAAAAGGTTCTTTCATGGCGTACTCCTTGGCTGCTTGACAGCCGGATGATCCGGACTAAGTAATCATTGGCATTGTTCGTTATTCATATGACGTTTTTCCTGTTTCATTATCTCACGATGACTTTTTCAAATCCAGTGCTTTCCCCTTACTGAACAAATACTGCTTAAACGCCTGCGGAGACCGGCTGATGATCAGCTCTTCAGGAACGCCGGCCGCTTCAATCAGACCTTGTGACTGGTTCAGCTGACCGACCTTGACACTGACATGCGCATCGCTGCTCAGAACAAGGCCGACACCCTGTTTGACCGCTTCTCTGGCGATCTCCAGACAGTTATCGTAACTGCCCTTACGCGTCCCTTTGAAGGAACTGTTGTTGATCTCAATCAACTTGTTGTGATCCCGCGCTCCTTTGACGAAAGCTGGAATATCCAGCTCGAAGGCCGGATTGCCGGGATGGCCGATGATATCGACAAACGGATGCTCCATCACGGCCAGCATACCTTCCGTGTGCTGGAGGCGGTTTGTCGCGTTGATGACCAGATCATGGTAGCTGGCGATGACGACATCCAGTTTATCGATCCACGGTTTTTCGACATCGAGTCCGCCCTGATAATCGAGGATATTCGCTTCAATTCCGCGCAGTATCTCGACGCCGTACAGATTCCTGGGCAGCATCGTCAGCGCCGCAAAATGAATCCACTGAGGTCCGCCCGGCATGGCAAAACTGTGGTCGGTAATCGCAATCATTTTCAGTCCGATTTCAGCAGCCCTGCGCGCGTTTTCCTCGATGGTGCTGTAAGCGTGGCCGCTTGACAGCGAATGGATATGTAAATCGACGGTGTGGTTCATAGTCTATTCATTCCTTTCCAGACACATACCGTCTATTTTAGACGATCCCGCATGGAAACGCAAAGAGATCGACACTTTCCGGTTCGTCTGACACCGTTTCATTCTGTTGGCAGAAACGGTACAATAAGACTACCGTCACGGGATCAGATACGGAGGGATTCATCAATGAAAATTGGCTTCGCGGTTTTAACTCACGATGATTATTATGACGCTCTGGCACAGCAGCTGACACATCAGGCCATACAGACGTTGACAGATGCGGGCATTGAGCTGGTCGTATCTGATAGTCCGCTCACATCGCAGCACGACGCTGTCCAAAGCAGTGTCTCTTTTCTGGGGCAGGATGTTGATGGTGTGATTCTCTTTTTATCATCCTGGATGGAATGTCCTGTTCCAATGACACTGATCCAGGAGCTCGGTCATCTGCCGCTGATGATGTGGGGCGTACCGATGGTTATGATTGATGGTATCCGGCAGAGCACCGGATCCTATGTTTCGTTTGCCATGTTCCAGGGCGTCCTCGATCGTCTGGATCAGCGCTGCATCCGGTTGCTGGGCGCACCGGACGACCCGGAGACGGTCCGACAGGCTGTTCTGTTCTGTCAGGTGTCTGCTGCTGCAAAAAAGATGAAGCGATCACGGATCGGATTGGTCGGCTATTCGGCGATGAGTATTTATCCCGGGACCTTTGATCATTTGCTGCTACGCCGAAAGATTGGACCGGAGATCGTTCACATAGACTCCTATTCGGTCATTAGAAGAGCTGAAAATCTGGATGAACAGTCTGTAGAGAACCAGATCAACTGGCTGCGCAGCCGCTCCCGAATTGATGATCGTGTGCCGGATTCGGCAATCAGCCGCGCTGCTGCCGTCACAGTGGCCTTACAACAGTTGACCCAGGAACTGGACCTAGATGGGATTAACGTCAAATGCCAGCCTGAGTTTTCCAAAGAATTCGGCTCGGTGGCCTGTGTCCCGGTTTCGTCGCTGGCGGACATGGGTGTGGTGAGCAGCTGTGAAGGTGATATTCCGTGTTCCGTTTCCATGCTTCTATTACATTTTTTATCCGGACAGACGACCAGTTATGGGGATAGCATCAACCATGTTGATAATGTCTTGACGCTGTCGGCCTGCGGGTTCATGCCTTACAGTTTTGCTGATGAAAAGGATCGGCTGATTTGTCCGTTCATGCCGCATCCGGGATTCAAAGGTATACAAAACAGCTTTGTTGCCAGATCCGGCAAAATGACCATCCTGCGCATAACTGAAGGCGTTGGCTCCTATAAGCTCCTGCTGATGACCGGTAAAGCCCGGACAGACAGTCAGCTCCGTCAGGGAATCATGCCCAGCGTTGATGTTGATATTGATGGATCCATGCTCGAAGTTGTCAAACGATACAACGGTCAACATTATGCATTTGGCTACGGCGACTGGTCAGAGGCAGTTGATATGTATGGTCGGATCACAGGTATCGAAGTTGAGCAGATGGCTGAAAAACAGTGATCAGACCATCAGCAGCTCGTACGGCAACTCACCGATGTGGCAATTAACACTGGCAAGCAATTGCAGAAAATCACAGTTGACAGAAAACCGATTATAAACTAATATTATCAATGCGTATGCGCCCGTAGCTCAATTGGATAGAGCGTCTGACTACGGATCAGAAGGTTGTGGATTCGATTTCTGCCGGGCGCGCCAAGTGAAAAACCCTGAGAC
>JAAYBY010000320.1 GCA_012729935.1 Clostridiaceae bacterium
CTTGGATTCGGCACAATTTTTGGTTATAACATCAACTGGCTGGGTATGGATAACTGGACGATCATGGTGATGGCACCCTCTGCTTTCTTTATCATTGGTGTTCTCATCTGGATTGTTTCAAACAGGCAGGAAAAGAAAAAGGGCCGGTAACGGAACCGTTCGTTAATCCAAAAGGAGGTTTGTGTGATCATGGATATTCCAGCTATCAGCCCGATTATGATTTTCTTTGCGTCTATTTTGACCAGCAATATGATCCTTTCGAATTTTCTCGGGATGTGTTCTTTTATATCAGTTTCCAACGAATATAAAACGGCTTCCGGGCTTGGCAAAGCCGTTCTGGTTGTGATGGTTCTGACAATGGCGATTAATTTTGCCGTTTACCATGCAATCATTCTGCCACTAGACCTGGTTTATATTCAGTACATCATTTTCATTATCATCATAGCTGCAACGGTTCAGATTCTGGAAATGGCGATGGATCGCTTTCTACCGGATCTTTACATCAAGCTCGGTATTTTTCTACCGCTGATCACAGTCAACTGTGCAATTCTGGGGATAACACTGTTTATGGTTATCCGAAACTATTCCTTTCTGCAGGCCATTCTTTTCGCAGCAGGCAGCGGTCTTGGCTGGTGGCTGGCAATCAATGCGCTCGCAGCAATCAGGGAGAAGATGGCTCGTAACAAGCTGCCTCGAGGATTGGCCGGACCGGGAATTGCATTTATTATCACCGGATTGATGGCGTTGGCATTTGTTGGTTTTTCCGGCATGTTTTCTGTCCAGTGAGTGTTTTGGAAGAGGAGCGTGTAAAATGGCTTTTTTAACAACAGTGATCAGCCTGTCGTCGATTTCCTTACTGCTGTCTGTTTTAATTATTCTCGCTGAAATTCGATTGAACAACTATGGGGACTGCACGCTTGATATCAATGACAATGATCGGGTTCTGACGGTCAAAGGCGGTGCCTCCTTACTTGCCACCCTGTCTGAACAAGGCATCTTTATACCATCCGCATGTGGTGGAAAAGCAACCTGCGGATTGTGCAAAGTGAGGGTTATTGAAGGCGCGGGTCCTTTACTGCCGACGGAAGAACCGTATTTGTCCGAGCAGGAACGAAAAGAAGGATACCGGTTATCCTGTCAGGTCAAAGTCAAGCAAAATTTGAAACTTTTCATCCCCGAAGATTTGTTCAATATCCGCGCATATCAGACGAAAATTACCCAAATCGACCAGCTGACCCACGACATAAAAGGTCTTCGCTTATCGCTGATCGAACCTGAATCAATCCGTTTCAAAGCCGGTCAGTATGTCCAGTTATATACGCGGCCGTACGGAAACGTAAAAGAGAAGGTCTTTCGCGCGTATTCGATGGCTTCCGTGCCTTCAGACAGTAAAGCCATCGAGCTGATCGTACGGCGTGTACCGGAGGGTATCTGTACGACATTTGTTCACGAGGAGCTGAAAGTTGGCGATACCGTCCAGGTCAGCGGCCCGTTTGGTGATTTTTACTTGCGTGGCAATGCCAACAACCTGATCTTTATTGCGGGCGGATCGGGACTGGCACCGATTCGTTCACTGATTCTTGACATCATTGAAAAGGATCTGCCCTATCAGATGACATTTTTCTTCGGAGCTGTTACACGTAAAGACCTGTACTATCTGGATTATTTTGAAGACTTATCTAATAAGCACAGCCGGTTTCATTTTGTGCCTGCTTTGTCCAGTCCGGCTGCCGAGGATTCATGGAGCGGAGAAACCGGTCTGATAACGGATGTTGTCGCCCGACATCTCGACACAGATTCTGATTACGAAGCCTATTTGTGCGGCAGTCCAGGTATGATTAATGCCTGCCTCAATGTACTGAACGCAAAAGGGATTACTGAAGACCGGATTTTTTACGATAAATTTTAACAGGTAAAGGTGATCGCGATGAAACAGACTCCGGACGATAAAAGAATTGAAATAAATCTGCAGCCAGGTACCCTTTCGGCGGATGGATTTCTCGGCAATGATTCACGTGATGTGCAGTCGATCATTCGGGCTGATCAGGCGGTCGTTGACCAATTGGGCCTGACTCACGAGTTGATTGCCGAGCGGCTCAAGCAGCTGACGGAGATGGGTAAAGAAGGGTTAGGCGCACCGGTTCACTCAGGACCGCTTGAGATCACTGTTGAAGATTTCCGAGGCCGTATTTTTTGCCCGTTTCGGGACAGGGCATTTTTCGGTAAACGTGTAACGGTCTGCAAAGATCAGACGAGCGGCCAAAGTATCCGCTGGTCTGATTTGAATGTTCACATGATTGAAAAGCATGGTTTTTATGAAGGCCAGGGTTCCCCATTCCGTGTTGATCCGATATTGGTGCATCAGATCTGTTTTCAATAAAAAACACCAGCCCTTTGTTGTAGGTCTGGTGTTCGGTCTGTTTTTTCTAATCAGTGGTCTATTTTCTGCGTGTCCGGCGCTTACTGGATTTTTTCTGTCTGCCAGTGAATAAGCCAACAACTGCCATCACCTGTTTGGCTATTTCAACAATGGCTCCAATGTGATTGTCACCTGATGATCTGGACGGACGGAAAAAGGATGAAAAACTGTTTCCGATCGATTTGGCTGCGCCTCCGACCGCATCCACGCCTCCACGAACAGATCCGGTCATACTCTCAACATCTTTAAGAACCGCGGGCACGGACGTGCGGGCTGATTCTGTCAGTACCGATACATCATCAGCGACCTGATCAACCTTTTTCATCAATCCAGGCAGATCTTTGATGGTTTCTGTGACCGGCCCATCGATTTCATCGACCAGAACGCTAAGTTTTTTGACTGCTCCGCCGAGTCGTGCCAGCAATATGATCAGATAAACACCGAGCAGAATACCGACTATTATCAGCAGCCCGAGCAGCAAGTCCATCAGATCGATCGTTATGGAAGTAGCTAAAGCAAGTAAGTTCAAGATAATCCCTCATTTCCTCCGGTGTATAATTTCGAACAATGCGTCTTCATGGAGGATGAGGATCAGAGTTTATCTGCTTCTTCGTTGAGTGTCTCCGCAACATCTTTAGCAGCTTCAGCAACTTCTTCAGTTACATGGCGTTTCGTTTGCTTGACATGTTTTTTGACAGTATCGATTTTTTCCTTGGCAATATCACTCACATGGTGAGCCGTTTCCTTGACCTTTTCGGCGCCGATTTTTGCACCTTCATAAATATCTGCACGTGTTTCTTTGCCTGATTTGGGGGCAAATAGAATACCGGCAACAGCACCGATCAAAAGTCCGACTGCTAACCCTGCACAGGCATTCTGCCTTGCGCGACGCTCATACGTTCCATTCATTGCATTTCTAATTTCCTGAAGCATAAATGTTCCTCCTTTGGCCTTGTTGATCTGATTACCTTTATAACTGCTGTTTCTATCATATTAGAGGCAAACAGAGCTTCTTTATGAATATTATAACATGAAAAAGTGAACAGTTCACAGAACATGTGTTACCGGATGATGAATGACTGATCTGATAAAGACCAAGCTGAAGGAGCGACATCAGGTTTTCACCGCTCGTACGTATTTGGGCAACCGATCGTATATTTTTCTGCTCTAACATAAATATTTTGCTTTTCCACTGACGATTGCTTATGCTTTTATTGACAGATCAACAAGAAACAACAAGACAAACGGCAGTATGATCCATGTCATTCGATCCAATACAATGAATGGAGAAAAGGAGTTGAGATTGATGCCTGATTCATTTTCCTACTCAATGGCATCCTGGATTCCATTCCAGGACAAATTTGTACTTGAACGCATGCGTAATCTGACACGCGAAGAACTGACGCAGCATGAAAATCCGAACTTCAGGATAAAGATACTTGATTCAGTTGACGGCATCATGGTAGCTGACATGGTTTTGCGTATCCAGCTGTCAGATCTTATGGATCAAAAACTGGTGATGATCTGTCCGAATCCTGCCCCGTCCACGTATGGCGTTGTCGCGGAAATCATCAACAGAAAACGGATCAGCTGCCGCAATGTCCATCTATTTGCCATGGATGAATGGGCAAACGAACAGGGTGAAGTTGCACCACCAGAGTGGAAGCCGGGATTAACGCATTCATTTCTGAATCATTTCATCGCAAAAATTGATCCCGAATTGTGCATGCCAATCGGTCAGGTCCACTACTTCACAACGAAAAATATTAATGATTACTCAAAAATAATTGAGGAAGCCGGTGAGGGCGGTGCCGACATCTGTTACAGCGGGCCTGGGTGGTCCGGACATTTGGCGTTTATTGATCCGAACTCGCCGGAATTCGCCTGTGATTCTCTGGACAATTTTCTTGAAATGGGGTCGCGGCTGGTGACGCTGCATCCAACGACCATTCACCAGCAGTCTCTGCATGGATGTTTTGGTTATTCCGGCGATCTGGCCAGTGTCCCGACAAAAGGTGTCACCATCGGCCCGCTCGATGTTAAACGTGCACGAGCGCGTATTGAAATTCACGGGCTGAGCGTTCGAGGAACTGATGTCTCGTGGCAGCGCATGATCTCGAGACTGGTGACACATGGACCGGTCACACCACAGGTGCCGTCATCTATCCTGCAGAGGATGAAAACGGATGTTTATCTGTCAGAATCAATCGCCAGACCATTCGGTTGTGAAAATCTGGTGGGATATTAGATGTAATTAACTTTTTTTCAGATTCAGGTCTGTGCTATAATGCGATCAGAAAGTAATCAGATTATGATTGGATGTAGAGGAGGCATAGACATGTTTTGTCCGAAATGTGGTTCTCAGAATGTAGACCAGGCCCAGTTTTGTGCGAATTGCGGCAACCCGTTGCGCGTGGGTGCCGCACAGCCGACAGCTCCGGCCCAGCCGATGGTTTCGACACAGGTGAATTATGCGCCACCAGCTGTTCAAAAACTGAAATACAAGATATTTGGCGACAATCTGCCCGCTGTCGCGATTAGTCTGGATGCCGGTGAGAGCATCTATACACAATCAGGCGGAATGACCTGGATGGATCAGGGTATTGTGATGGAAACCAATATGAAGGGTGGTTTGATGAAGGGTCTTGGCCGGATGTTTTCAGGTGATTCTTTGTTTATCGCGACCTATACGGCCAATCGCCCCAATCAGGAAATTGTGATCGCCAGCTCATTTCCGGGGCATATTGCTGCGATTGATGTGACGAACAGATCTGTTATCGCGCAAAAATCATCGTTTTTATGCGCGCAGCCCTCTGTCATGCTCAGCGCACACGTCGTCAAAGGCCTGTCCGGCGGACTCTTTGGCGGTGAAGGATTTATCTTGCAGCGATTGTCCGGTGCCGGAACAGCCATGATTGAAATCGATGGCAGTCTGATTGAACGTGTACTGGCACCAGGCGAAGTCATCAAAGTGGACACCGGCAATGTCGCAGCCTTTGAAGAAACGGTTCAATATCAGGTGGAAATGGTTCGCGGATTCAAGAATATATTATTTGGTGGTGAAGGTTTATTTCTGACAACCCTGTCAGGACCGGGACGTGTCTGGCTTCAGACCATGACCCTGCCCGGATTTGCCAAACAGCTGATTCCTTTCCTGCCAAAATCGGGATCAAATTAAGTGATCTTATTCAGTTATGTTCGTTGCTCTGGTTGACAGCAGGCTGTGATATTTTTGATTACCACTCCTGCTGCGATCAGACCAGCGGCTGCCGGCACAAAAGAGATGCTGCCGGGTGCTGCTGATGTTGCTGATTCGTCTGTGCAGCTGTTCTGATTCCGCCTGGTCGGAGTCTCCTTTGAGTAGACAACCTGCAGATGATCGATACCGGCCTTGCGCAAGTTGCGACGGATCACCCGGCTAAGCGGGCAGACGGATGTTTCGGAGATGTCAGCGACTTCGAATTGGGTAGGATCGAACTTGTTGCCAGCTCCCATACAGCTGATAATCCGGATACCCATTGATCTGGCCCGGATGATCAGGCCTGTCTTCGAACGGACGGAGTCAATCGCATCGATTATATAGTCCAAATCAGCTGTCAGCAGCATATCAGGGTCATCAGGTGTAAAGAAACGCTGGTGTGTGATGACGACAGCCTCAGGATTGATGGCCAGTACCCGATCACGCATGACTTCTACTTTCGGCTGGCCGATGGTTGACCGGACAGCGTGTATCTGGCGATTGAGATTACTGGCCTCGATCTGATCATGATCCACCAGAACCAAGTGACCCACACCTGCGCGCGCAAGCGCTTCTACCGCATATGACCCGACACCGCCAATGCCAAAAACAGCGACACGGGCCTGTTTTAGCCGTACCATCGAGTCTGCTCCGAGCAACCACTCTGTACGGACCCAATAAGGATTTGTCATGATACCTCCTGAAAATACATCTCACTCACCCGTCAATACTAACCGCAGCTTGTTTATTGTCTGCTTTTTCGGTCTATTATGATGCGTTCGACTGAAAAAATAAATACCAGAACAGAAAAGATGAATAAGAACGTGTTAAAGACAGTGTGACCGCCAACCATGTGCATAGCGGGATTGATACGGTCAATGACAA